>NZ_JADNJJ010000074.1:0-5346 GCF_015554865.1 Collinsella sp. D33t1_170424_A12
GCGGGCTATACCGAGGATGCCGATTGGGCCAAGTTCCTGGTCGACCAGGGTACGACGCCGGAGGCCTACCGCGAGAACATGATCCGCTCCGTGGCGAGCAACTTCCTGATCGATAGCGCCGTCCGCGAGTACGACATCACCGTGTCGGACGAGGAAGTTGACGCCGAGTTCGAGCGCTCGGCCGAGAGCTATGGCGGCGTCGACAAGATGATGGAGATTCTCCAGCAGATCGGCTACACCGAGCAGGCGTACAAGGACTCCCTGCGCAGCAGCATGCAGAAGAACAAGCTGCGCGAGAAGGTTGCCGCTGTCGATGCGCCCTCCGACGCCGAGGTCCTGGAGTACTTCAACCAGAACATCGATACGTACAACGACGCCCGCCGTTCCGAGAACCTGCTGATCAAGGTTGCCTCCGATGCCTCCGACGAGGACAAGCAGAAGGCGAAGGATAAGACGCAGGAGATCCTGGATAAGATCAACGCCGGCGAGGTCTCCTTCGAGGATGCGGTGAAGGAGTATTCCGACGACACCGCTTCCGCCAAGAACGGCGGCGACGTGGGCTACGACAAGCTCACCTCGTTCGTGACCGAGTACCAGGATGCGCTGGGCGCCCTGCAGAAGGACCAGATCAGCGGCATCGTCGAGACCACGTACGGCTACCACATCATCAAGTGCACCGACGTCTTCAAGGTCGAGGGCCAGGCCACGTCGATCGACCAGCTGCCCGCAGAGATCCGCGACTACATCGCCAACATCATCGAGTCCAACGCCGAGTCCGATGCCTACAACACCTGGCTGAACGACTACACCGACAAGGCCGAGATCAAGATCAACGAGATGCCCTCCGACGTCCCGTACAACGTGGACCTTTCCAAGGCCGCCGAGGCTAAGGACGAGGACAAGGCTCAGGAGAACCCGGCTACCACCGCCGACGAGTCCGCCGAGAAGAGCGAGTAGGGGACGGCCATGACTAAGGACGAGCTGCAGCAGCAGATGATCGTCGCCATGAAGGCGAAGGACAAGGTGCGCCTGTCCATTATCCGCCAGGTCATGGGCGAGGTGAAGAACATCGAGGTCAACGAGCGCCGCGATGCCACCGAGGAAGACGTCAACGGTATGATCAAGCGCCTCATCAAGCAGACGAGCGAGACGTTGGAGATGTCGCGCCAGGCCGGTAACAACCAGGAGCGCACCGACACCCTCACCGAGCAGGTGTCCATCCTGGAGAGCCTGCTGCCCGAGCAGGTGAGCGGCGACGCCCTGGTAGCCCTGATCGAACAGGTTATCGCCGAGACCGGCGCTTCGTCCCGCAAGGATATGGGCCGCGTGATGGGCGCCCTCACGGCTGCTACCGGCGGTAACTTCGACAAGCCGGCGGCTGCCAAGGAGGTTGGCGCGCGCCTCGCGTAAGAAGCGCGCGGGCGTTGCAAGCGCGGGAGCGTTCGATGTTCCCGGACGAGCCAACGAGCATGTACACGGGTGCGACCACGGCGTCGCACCCGTTTTTTGTGCGCCGTGCGGCCGTGGGCGGGTATAGCACTCGCAGGAATCCTGCGGTTTCTTCGTGGGCAGCTGGTTACATGCGGATAAGACCCCGTAAAATGGGAAAATATTTGAATCATTCTGTGGTACTTCGGTCTGCTGTTTATCGCGTCACGTATGAGCTGCGCGGCCAAGCATGCCTGGAATGCGCAGCGCATTTGCACATTTCTCAGGTCATTGGTACTATCGCTCCAGCAAATACATTACTAGAATAAAGTGCAGCCGATTCGCGGCACGACAACGCGCTGCGTGGCAACGGCATAACGGGAAGGAAACGAACATCATGGCCGATATGATTGAGATCAAAGGGCTCAACAAGTTCTTTGGCGACCTTCATGTCCTCAAGGACATCAACCTCACCGTCAAGGAGGGCGAGAAGCTCGTGATCATCGGCCCGTCCGGCTCGGGCAAGTCGACCCTCATCCGCTGCGTGGACTACCTGGAGGAGCCCACCACCGGCGAGGTCGTTATCGACGGCACCCCGCTCACCAAGAAGAACCACCTAGAGATGGCGCGCAAGTACAGCTCCATGGTGTTCCAGCAGTTCAACCTCTATCCCAACATGACGGTGCTGGGCAACCTCACGCTCGCTCCCATCAAGCTGCAGAAGAAGAGCAAGGAGGAGGCCACCAAGGTCGCCATGGCGGCGCTCGAGCGCGTCGGCCTCGCCAACAAGGCGGGCGAGTATCCGCAGAACCTTTCCGGCGGCCAGCAGCAGCGCGTGGCCATTGCCCGCGCCCTGTGCACCAAGCAGCCCATCATCCTGTTCGACGAGCCCACCTCCGCGCTGGATCCCGAGATGGTCCAGGAGGTGCTCGACGTCATGATCGAGCTCGCGCAGGAGAACATCACCATGATGTGCGTCACGCACGAGATGGGCTTCGCCCGTCAGGTGGCCGATCGCGTCATCTTTATGGACGACGGCCAGATCCTGGAGGAGGGCACGCCCGAGCATTTCTTCGAGAATCCGCAAAACCCGCGTTGCCGCGACTTTCTTGCCAAGATCTTGCACTAGCGCTCGCGCGCGGCGCCGCCGGCATTCCCGCGGCGCCTCTGCTTTGACTTTCGTCACCAGCGCGGCCTGCGCACGAGCGGCCGCTTGAGTACAACCCGAAGGGAAACAACCATGGAAATGAATCGTCGTCAGTTCGTTCAGACGTTCGGCCTCGCCGCTCTCGGTCTTGCGGGTGCGGGTACGCTCGCCGGTTGCGGCGGCGGCAACGCCGGCTCCGGTTCCAGCGCTAACGCCTCCTCCAAGGTCGAGGCCATCAAGAGCCGCGGCAAGCTGAAGGCCGGCGTTAAGAAGGACGTTATCGGCTACGGCTACCTCAACACCGCCACCAAGGAGTATGAGGGCCTCGAGATCGACCTGTGCTACCAGATTGCCGCCGCCGTCCTGGGCGTTTCCTACGACGAGGCGAAGAAGCAGAAGCTCGTCGAGTTCACCGACGTCACGCCCAAGACCCGCGGTCCGCTGATCGACAACGACCAGCTCGACATCATCTGCGCCACCTACACCATCAACCCGCAGCGCCAGGCCGAGTGGGACTTCTCCACGCCCTACCGTACGGACCACGTGGGCATCCTGGTGAAGAAGGCCGCCGGCATGAAGTCCATGGCCGACCTCGACGGCAAGATCATCGGCGTCTCCCAGGGCTCCAACACCAAGGATATGGTGCTGGGCATGCTCAAGGACGAGGGCTTCGACGCCAAGCCGGACTTCCAGGAGTTCCCCGACTACCCGTCCATCAAGTCCGCCCTCGACGCTGGCAACATCGACGCCTTCGCCATGGATCGCTCCACGCTCAAGGGCTACACCACCGATGACTGCGAGCTCCTCCAGCCCGAGATCGAGTTCGGCGCCCAGGACTACGGCATCGCCACCAAGAAGGATTGCGACCTGTCTCCGGTCGTCGACGATACCGTGAAGGGCCTGCTCGAGAACGGCTGGATCGAAGAGGATATCGCCGCCTGGGGCCTGCTCTAAGTTGATAGCGGGAGCGGGTGCCCGCCGCGATGCGCGCGGCGCCCGTTCCTGGTACGGTGCGCCCGGATGGAGCCATCTGCCCGGGCGCTCAGTCCGATAATGGCACGTTGGAAGGATCTATATGCTAGAGGGACTCCTCGATCCCACGCGATGGGAGCTCACGCTGGCCGAGAGCGGTCCGCTGTGGGAGGGCTTCGGCTTCACCCTGCAGGTGGTCGCCGCCGGCCTGCTGCTCTCCCTGGTGCTGGGAACCATCTTGGGCGTGTTCTCCACCACGCGCTCGCGCGTCCTGCGCGCTATCAGCCGCGTGTACGTTGAGTTCTATCAGAACACCCCGCTGCCGGTGCAGGTGTTCTTCATGTACATGGCCGGCCCGCAGATCCTGCAGGCCATCACCGGCGCCGCCATGCCCGTGCGCATCCCCGCGTTCGTGCTGGGCTTCATGGGTGTGGGTCTGTATCACGCGGCCTATATCGCCGAGGTCATTCGCACCGGCATCGAAGCGGTTCCGCGCGGCCAGATGGAGGCGGCGCTTTCGCAGGGCTTTACCCGCGTGCAGGCGTATCGCTACGTGATCTTGCCGCAGACGTTCAAGATCATCCTGCCTCCGCTGTGCAACCAGGCGCTCAACCTGGTAAAGAACAGCTCAGTGTTGGCGCTCATCGCCGGCGGCGACCTTATGTACAACGCGGACAACTTCGTGTCCACGTATGGCTATCTGCAGGGCTACGTGCTGTGCTGCTTCATGTACTTCCTCATCTGCTTCCCGCTGGCCATTCTCGTCCAGTACCTGGAGCGCCGCTCCAAGCAGCGTCCGCGCGCCAAGGTGATTCCCGGCATTACGCCCGAGCCCGCGAAGGAGGCGTAATCGATGGAGCTTTTCAACGCAGACAACCTGTCGTTCATCATGAACGGCTTCTTCAAGACGATCGAGATCTCCATCCTGGCGATCATCTTCTCGCTCGTGCTGGGTACGATCCTGGCCATGGTCAAGCAGTACTGCACCGGTAAGCTGCGCCCGCTGTCGTGGCTGGTGAGCGCGTATATCGAGCTCTTCCGTTGCACGCCCAACCTGCTGTGGATCCTGTTCATCTACTTCACGGTGAAGGGTACCGACGTCTTCATTTCGGTGCTGGCGTTCACGATCTTCACCTCGGCGGTTATGGCCGAGATCGTTCGTGGCGGCTTCAACTCGATTCCCGCCAGCCAGTTCGAGGCGGCGCGCAGCCAGGGTTTCGGCTTCTTCGCCACCATGCGCTACATCATCTTGCCGCAGACGTTCAAGACCATCATTCCGGCGCTGTTCAGCCAGTGCACCACGGTGATCAAGGACAGCTCGTATCTGGCGGGCGTCAACGTGGCCGAGTTCATGTACACCACCAAGGTCGTTATGGCGCAGACCACCAACCTGGGCCAGGTGCTCATGCTGTACGGTTTCGTGTTCGCGCTGTACTTCGCCCTCAACTTCAGCATCTCTCTGCTGGTGCGTCGCTACCAGCGTCGAGTTGTTGCAGCATAAACTACGCGCCCGGCGGACAACCGGGCGTTCGCATATTCGGTTGACCTCGATAGAGGAGGGTTTGACATGGGACTCATCAAGCATGCCATCGAGGCACGCGTTGCGGCCGAGGAGGCCGAGCGAGCCGGCCAGCCGGTCGTGATCACCATTGCGCGCGATTTCGGCGCCGAGGGACACGAGATCGGCAAGATGCTGTCGACGCGCCTGGGTATTCCACTGTACGACAACGAGCTGCTGGTGCGCTCGGCATCGCGCTCGGGCGACTCGGTGGACAAGATGGCCGCTTACGACGAGCAGA
>NZ_JADNJJ010000075.1:0-10257 GCF_015554865.1 Collinsella sp. D33t1_170424_A12
GCCCTCTCAGAAAAGGGACAGGCACCTTTCCGAGCGCGGGGGCCGCCGCTGGGCGGCGCCCGCGCCGCCGGGGGCCGGTTTTCGGACCGGTCCCCGTTTTTTCTCGCCGGTCCAGCCGCGCAGCCGCTGCCGCTACATCGCCGTCCGCCGTCCGCCGCCCCCGTATGCCGCGCTTGGGCAAGATGGCTACAATGGCGAGGTGAAGGAAGGCGTGCCGGCAGGCAGGATACGGTGAAGGGGAGCCAACCATGGAAACGAAGACATTCACCTCGGCGAGCGCTGCGAAGTTCATCAAGCGCTTGGAGAACGAGAAGAGCCGCCTCGCCTCCCTCGAGTTGAAGAACTCGACCTACGTGCTGGCCCAGGGCGAGGAGAGCGAGCCCCCGGCGTACGATTACCGGGCGACCGTGGAGCGTGTCGACGAGCTGGACGATACCATCCGCCGCATTCGCCATGCGCTGCACGTGTTCAACGCGCACACGGTTATCCCCGACGAGGACATCACCGTGGACGAAGCCCTCATCCAGCTGGCCCAGATGAACGGCAAGCTGCGCCGCCTCGAGCACTTGCGCGAGGTCGAGCCGAAGAAGCGCCTCGAGAGCGGCGTGTTCGGTGTCAAGGGCATGATCGAGTACGAGTACGCGAACTTCGACACCAAGGAGGCGTTCGCCGACTACGAGGAGCTCTACCGTCGCATCTCCGACCTGCAGCTGCGCCTCGACCTGGTGAACCAGACCGAGACGTTTACGGTCGAGCTGGAAGAGGACGCGCTCTAGCGGCCGCTCGTTCCGAACCGAAGGCGGTATTCTTTTACGATTTTGTTCAGATGGGGTTTGCCCGTTCGAGTTGCTTGTTGTTGGTAGTTGCTTGTCCTGTACGGTTTCGTGTTGGAGCTACCAAGGGCCTTGAAGTTGACCATCAAACAAACCGCCTCGGTTGAAAACTTCCCGGGCCTGGCCCGTCCAGCCCGGGCGCTGCGGCAGTTCGGTTTCATGCAGCATCTTCATCCGATAGAGACAAGATAGGGAACCCCCATGAAAGCTCTGGTACACGATGGTAGCGGACATATCGCCCTGGAGGATCGCGCCGATCCGCAGGTGCAGGACCCCGGCGACGCCGTCGTGCGCGTGACGTGCTCGACCATCTGCACGAGCGACCTGCATATCATCCACGGCGCCGTTCCGCGCGCCACGCCCGACACGGTGCTCGGCCACGAGTTCGTGGGCGTCGTCGAGCGGGTGGGCGAGGGCGTGCGCAGCCTCCGCCCCGGCGACCGCGTTGCCGTGAGCTGCGAGACCTTCTGCGGCGAGTGCTTCTATTGCGAGCGCGGCTGGGTGAACAACTGCGTCGAGGGCGGCTGGGAGCTGGGCTGCTGCGCGGACGGCTGCCAGGCCGAGCTGGTGCGCGTGCCGCATGCGGACCAGACGTGCGCCGCCATCCCCGCGGACGTGACCGACGAGGCCGCGCTCTTCCTGGGCGACATCGTGGCCACGGGTCACTGGGGTGCGGACATCGCTCAGATCGAGCCCGGCTCCACGGTTGCCGTGATCGGCGCCGGCCCGGTGGGCCTTGCCACCATGATGTGCGCCCGCCTGCATGAGCCCGCTCGCATCGTCGCGATCGACATCGATCCGGCGCGCCTGGCCCTCGCCCGCGAGCGCGGCCTGGCCGACGTCGTGGTCGATGCGAGCGATATGGACCTCGCCGCCGTCGAGGCCGCCGTGCGCGAGCTTTCCTGCGGGCGCGGTGCCGATAGCGTGATCGAGGCCGCCGGCGGATCGAATACCTTCGAAATGGCCTGGCGCATCGCCCGGCCGCACGGCGTGGTGGTGCTCTCCGCCATGTACGAGGGGGCGCAGACGCTGCCGTTGCACCAGATGTACGGCAAGAATCTCGTCTTCAAAACCGGCGGCGTGGACGCCTGCAACATGGGCGAGACCATGCGCCTGGTGCAGGAGGGCCGCATCGACACGGGCTGCCTCATCTCGGGCCGCTACCCGCTCAACGACATCGTTGAGGCCTACCGCGCGTTCGAGGCGCACGAGGACGGCTGCCTCAAACTGGTCATCACGCCCTGGGAAGAACGCTAGCGCCGGGGTCCGCCCGCGGAGGCTCGCCTCAGATTGGAGTGCTCAGATTAGTGCCTGTCCCTTTTCCGAGAGGGGTGGCCGGGGGGGATGGCGCCGCCGACGCCCGCCGCACGGGGGAGGGTGCCGGCGCCGGCGCGCCTTGCTCTGGCGCGGTTTTGGAATTGGATGCAGATTCGGTCGGCGCCGGCTCTTGCGGCGTGCGCGATACGGGAATCGCCGCTAGTATGGAGCCCTATGTCCCACGGGCTCACGGCCCGCATCGCGCACGAGGAGTTCGCCCGCATGATCTATTCGCTGGCTCCCATGGAAGGCCTGACCGGGTCGACGTTTCGCGCCGTGCACGCGGAGTGCTTCGGCGCGCTCGACCGCTACTACACGCCGTTCTTGGCGCCGCCGCATGTGGGCTCGGGATTTGGCAAGAAGGCGCTCAAGGAGCTCGACCCCGGCCGCGGCGCGGGGCTCGACGTGGTGCCGCAGCTGCTTACGAAAAACGCCGATGAGTTCGTGTGGGCCGCGCAGGTCCTGGCGGATATGGGTTTTGCCGAGGTCAACCTCAACCTGGGTTGCCCCTCGGGCACGGTGGTGGCCAAGGGACGCGGCTCGGGGTTCTTGCGCGACCTCGACGGGCTCGAGGCGTTCCTGCAAGACGTGTGCGAACGCTCGCCGCTACCGGTCTCGGTGAAGACGCGCCTGGGGATCGCGGACGACGCGGAATACGAGCGCGTGCTCGAGCTGTATCGCCGCTTCCCGCTCGCAGAGCTCATCGTGCATCCGCGCGTGCAGAAGGATCGCTACCAGGGTGCGCCGCGCTGGGAGCCCTATGGCGAGACGCTGGCGACGGCGCCCTTCCCGGTGGCGTACAACGGCGACGTCTTCTCCGTGGGCGATCGCGATGCGCTGCTGGCCGCCTATCCCGCTACGCGCCATGTGATGCTGGGGCGCGGCCTGTTGGCGAACCCGGCGCTCGCACGCATGATGGCGGGCGGCCCTTCGGTTGCTCCTGCCGAGTTGCGCGCGTTCCACGATAAGCTGTTTGCGGCGTATGTGGACGAGATCGGCGGCAACGCGGTGTTTCGCCTGAAGGAATGGTGGTTCTACGCCAAGTTCGCCTTCGCGAACCCCCAGGCGGTGCACCGCCTCGTGCGCAAGGTGCGCAAGCTCGACGAATACGAGGCGGCGGTCGCGCGCGTGTTCGCGAACGAGCCGTTTGCCGAGGTCGCGCGCTTCAGCGCGTAGCGGCGCTTGCGCCGGATGCGGATACCGCGGGGGACGCGGGGCGCGGAGCGGCCGGATGCGGGTCCGGTGCGCATGCATGCCGGGTTCCGCGCGTACCGCTCCGCGCGTCGCGGGCTACAATGGTGCAACCGAATCGCCCGCCACCGAAGAACGGATAGCCGCCATGCCCCAAGCCGTCATAGGCCTCGTCGCCCACGTCGACGCTGGTAAGACCACGTTGGCCGAGGCCCTGCTCTATCGAGCGGGGGCCATTCGCCGGCAGGGGCGCGTGGATAAGGGCGACGCCCATCTGGATACCGATGCCATGGAGCGCGAGCGCGGCATCACCATCTTCTCCAAGCAGACGCATTTCGATTGGGCGGGCCTGCATGTCATGATGCTCGACACGCCCGGGCACGTCGATTTCTCCGCCGAGGCCGAGCGCACGCTGCAGGCGCTCGACTACGCGGTGCTCGTGGTGGGCGCGAACGACGGCGTGGAGGGGCATACCGAGACGTTGTGGAACCTGCTCGAGCGCTACGCCGTGCCCACCTTCGTGTTCGTGAACAAGCTCGACCTCGTGGGCGGCGACCTCGCTCCGGCGTTGGCCGACCTGCGCGAGCGCTTGTCGCCGGCGGTGCTCGACGGCCGGATCCTGGCGCGGCTCGCGGGAGCGCCCGACGCCGAAGGTGCGGGCGCGGACCCGGGTGCTGCGGCGGCGGATGCAGAGGCGGCCTCCGTTCTTGAAGACGCGGCCGCGGCGGACGAGCGCGCGTTGGACGAGTATCTCGAAACGGGTGCGCTCGCGCCCGCTACGCTGCGCCGGCTGGTGCGCGAGCGCGCGGTGTTTCCGTGCTTCGCGGGTTCGGCGCTGCGCGTCGACGGTATCGACGCCCTGCTCGACGGTTTGGTGGCGCTTACATCGGACGTCGCATGGCCGGAGGAGTTTTCGGCTCGCGTGTATCGCGTGAGCCGCGGCGCGCATGGCGAGCGTCTCGCCTGGCTCAAGGTGACGGGCGGTGTCCTGCGCGCCAAGGAGGTACAGTCCGGGTTCGACCGCGGCGTGGCGTGGACCGAGAAGATCGACCAGGTGCGCATCTACGATGCGGACGCCTTCCAGGTCGAGCGCGAGGTTCCGGCGGGTCGCGTGTGCGCGGTCACGGGCCTTACGCATGTGTGGCCCGGCAGCGTGCTGGGCGAGGGCGAGCGTGCCGGGGCGCCGGCGCTCGTCCCGGTGCTCTCGTACAGCGTGACGGCCGAGGGCTCCGACGCCGCCACGCTCGTGCAGGCACTGCGCGAGCTCGCCGACGAGGACCCGCTGCTGGGCGTGGCCTGGCATGAGCAGCTGCAGGAGGTGCACGTGCAGCTGATGGGCGAGGTCCAGCGCGAGGTGGTCGCGCGCCAGCTGGCGGACCGCTTCGGGCTGCGCGTCTCCTTCGGCCCCGGCGGCATCCTGTATCGCGAGACGGTGACGGCGCCGGTGCGCGGTGCGGGCCATTTCGAACCGCTGCGCCATTACGCCGAGGCGCATCTGCTGATCGAACCCGGGGAGCGCGGAAGCGGCATCGTGGCGGGTTCGCGCGCTTCCGAAGACGACCTCGACCGCAACTGGCAGCGGCTCATCCTCACCCACGTGCTGGAGCGCGAGCATCCGGGCGTTCTGATGGGCGCGCCCCTCACCGATGTTCGGATAACGCTGCTGGGAGGCCGTGCGCACCTCAAGCACACCGAGGGCGGCGATTTCCGCCAGGCGACGTATCGCGCGATCCGCCAGGCGCTCATGACCGCGCGCGAGGCGGGCGCCTGCGCGCTGCTGGAGCCGTGGTACCGCTTTCGCCTGGCGCTGCCGGCCGATAAGGTGGGGCGGGCGCTCGCCGACCTCCAGCGCATGAGCGCGTCTTTCGAGCCCCCGGTGCTTTCGGGCGATCGCGCGCAGATCGCGGGCACGGCGCCGGCTTCGGAGATGGGCGCTTATGCGTTGGAGGTGAGCGCGTATTGCGCCGGGCGCGGCAGCTTGCATCTGGAATACGCGGGGTATCGCCGCTGCCATGACGAGGACCGGGTGGTCGACGCCGCGGGTTACGACCCGGTGGCCGATCTGGCCAACACGCCGGACTCGGTGTTCTGCAGCCATGGCGCGGGCTATAACGTGGCGTGGAGCGAGGTGCCGGGGCAGGCCCATGTGGCGATTGAAGAGGATCGCCTACGTCCGTGGCGCGAGGCCGATGCGAGCTTCTTCGCGGGATAGGCGTTGATGGGTGCGCGATGGTGCGGCGGTGCTTTTCGCGCCGGCCGACGCCCGCATGCATCGACGGGCCTCACGGAGCTCGATCGGTGAAACGGTGCTGAATCGAAGGGTGATAGCAAGATGGATATGAGGGCGATCGCGCATATACGGACCGATCTTCCGCAGAAGTTCGGCATTCCGCGCAATAGCTTCTTGGCGCCGCACCTGCAGGGGCGCATCGTGTTCGAGCCGGAATTCGCGTTGCCGGCGGCGGTGGCGGGGCTCGAGGAGTTCACGCACCTGTGGTTGCTGTGGCAGTTCGAAAACGGTGCGCCCGGCGGCACGGCGGCGGACGTCGCGTCGGATGCGCGCTCGGCGGCGACCGGGCACGGTGCGGGCGGTGCCGTTTCGCCTGCCGGCGCGTCGGCGGGGTGCGGCTCGCCCGTCGGCGCTGATGCGGCGCGCGCCTGGTCGCCTACGGTGCGCCCGCCGCGGCTGGGCGGTGCCGAACGGCGCGGCGTTTTTGCCACGCGCAGTCCCTTTCGACCCAACCCAATAGGGTTGACCTGCGTGAAGATCGATCATATAGAGATGGGGGAGGCGGGCCCCGTCATCCACGTGCTCGGCGCCGACCTGCGCGACGGCACGCCCGTCTTCGACATCAAGCCCTACATTCCCTTTGCCGACTGCCATCCCGATGCCACGGGCGGCTGGATCGACGCCGCGCCCTGGCGCGAGCTCGCGGTGGATTTCGCGACCGAGCTGCAGCGGCGCGTGCCAGCGGAGAAGCTGCCCGGACTGGTCGAGGTGCTGCGTCAGGACCCGCGCCGCGCCGGCAGCAAGCATGAGCCGTCGCGCGTGTACCATCTGGCGTACGCGGGTCTCGACGTGTCCTTCACGGTCGACGGCGACGCGCTCCAGGTGCGGGACATCGAGCCCACCTCAGATTAGGGTCTCAGATTAGGGACAGGCACTTTTCTGAGAGGACGCCGGGGGGGCGAGGCGGAGCGCGCATATTGTGGCGGCCACAGACGCGCCCTCCCGACCGGTGCCGGTCGCACGGCGGCGAGATGTCTCAAAAAGGTGCCTGTCCCTAATCTGAGCGCTGCTCGAGCGCGTCTCTCAGAAAGGTGCCTGTCCCTAATCCGAGATGTCCGGCCAGAGAATCAGTCGAACTGCCGAAGGGCTTGGGAGAGCAGCTCGAGGCCGCGGTGCAGCGTCTCCTTGGGCGCGCAGTAGCCCAGCCGCGCGCCGCGGGGTAGCTCGAAGCGACTGCCCGGCACCAGCAGCACGCCGAATCGCTCAAGGAGGTCGAGGCAGAACGCCTCGTCGTCCACGGGGATGTCCAAGCGCAGGTACGAGGTGGAGACGCCGCGCGGCGCCGCCCAGCTCGCACGCGCTTCGCCGGCGAGCCAGGCTTCCACGATGGCGCGGTTCTCGGCAATGATGCGCCGGTTGCGCGCGAGGATGCGGTCGCGGTGGTCGAGCACGTGCACGGCCATGGCGTCGTTGAACATGCCCCCGCAGATGAGCGTGTAGTCGCGCAGGACGCGGATCTTATCGGCGACTTCGGCGTTCGAAGCGGTCCATCCCATGCGGATACCGGGGACCGAGTACGTTTTCGACAACGAGTTGGTGACCACGGCGCGGTCGTAGAGGTCGGCCATCGAGGTGTAATCGCACGTGTCGTCCAGCGGCAGGTACACCTCGTCGGAGAGGACGTAGGCGCCTACGCTGTCGGCGATTTCAGCGATCTGCTCGAGCGTCTCGCGCGGCAGCACCGTGCCCGTGGGATTGCTGGCGTTGTTGATGCAGATGAGCGCGGTGTGCGGCGTTACGAGCGCGCGAAGCTCGTCGATATCGGGGTTCCAGTCGAGCTCCTCGTGGATCTGCCAGTAGTCGACCTGTGCGCCCAATGCGCGCGGCAGCTCGTAAAGCGGCTGGTAGGTAGGGTATTCGGCCACTACATGGTCGCCGGGTTGGACGAGGGCCATGATCGCCAGGAGGTTCGCGCCCGTGGCGCCGTTGGTTTGCAGCACGTTGTCGGGATGAACGGTCCGGTAAAGGCCCGCAACGCGCTCCTTGAAGGCGGGCGAGCCCTCGATCCAGCCGTAGTTCATCTTCTCGCGTCCGAATTGCTCGTAGAAGGCGGCTGGGTCGCCATCGTCGAGCGAGAGGATCTCATCCTGCGTGAGCGACGCGATGGTCGACTGCGCGATGTCCACGGTGGCGCTCTTCTCGTGCACGTTGAGCCAGTTTTCGACGCCGATGGTCTTTATGTTCATGGTGCCTCCTTTGACACTGGGCGGGTGACGGGGTGCGGGTGCACGACGCGGGCCGGCTGCGCGCGGCTGCGGCTGCGGACCGGGTTCGCGCGGCTGCGGGTGCGGGTGTACGACGCGGACCGGGTGAAGAGCATCTAGTCGAGACCATGATGCCCGTTGCCAGCGCCAGGCGCTACGAGCACCTGGCAAGCGGTAGGCATGCGTGCGTTTTCCT
Organism: Collinsella sp. D33t1_170424_A12; assembly: GCF_015554865.1. Classification (NCBI taxonomy): domain Bacteria; kingdom Bacillati; phylum Actinomycetota; class Coriobacteriia; order Coriobacteriales; family Coriobacteriaceae; genus Collinsella; species Collinsella sp. D33t1_170424_A12. The sequence continues at coordinate 8,032 of NZ_JADNJJ010000075.1, forward strand.
AGCGGCAGCGATCGAGTGGAAATCCCCATCGGGAGGAATCTGGCGACGGCCCGTGTCTCGTGAAGAATCCTGACGGCGGCGATTCGGCCGGATGCCTTGGCGGGGGAAATCTCGCGCCGGGCACCCGGGTGCGCGGATTCCTGACGCCCGGGGCGCCCGCGCGCGCTTTTCTGACGCGTGCGGGGCCGCACGGGGCCTCCTGCCGTCAGAAAAGCGCGGCGCCTCTCCGTTGGCGGGAGCTTTGTGCCACGAGCCGCCTATCCCCGCGGATTCCTGACGGCAGCGATTCGGCCGGATGCCTGGCGGGAGAAATCCGGCATGGGTGGCCATCTTGAGAGTTTTCCTGACGATAGGGTTCGAGCCGAAAGCCCTAGCGGGAGAGGACCGGCGCTTAGTCGCATCGCGTGCAGATTCTTGACGCCAGCGATCAGGCTGAAATCCTTAACGGGAGGAATCCGGTGCGCACGGGAATCTTGCGCGTTTTCCTGACAGCAGCGATCGAGTGGAAATCCCTATCGGGAGGAAACCGGCGACGGCCCGTGTCTCGTGAAGATTCCTGACGGCGGCGATTCGGCCGGATGCCTTGGCGGGAGAAATCTCGCGTCGGGCGCCCGGGCGCGCGGATTCCTGGCGGCAAGGGTGCGTGCGCGTCGCCCTTCGGTAAAGGAAAAGGTGGAAGACGAACCTGCGTCTTCCACCTTTTGGGCAGCGTATGTGCTGTGCGTCTCCCGAAGCGAGCGGGCCGTTAGCGCTTCTTGCGCTTCAGGGCTGCGGCGGCGCCCAGAAGCGCGGTTGCGCCCAGCGAGAGGGGCGCGGCGACCGAGGCGATGTCGCCGGTCTGCGGGATCTGGCCGCCGGTGCCGGGCTTGCTGCTGCCAGGCTTCTTGTCGGGCTGCGGCTGCGGGTCGGGCTGCGGCTGGGGCTGGGGCTGGGGCTGCGGCTGCGGCTGGGGCTGGGGCTCCGGCTCCGGCTCCGGCTCAGGAGCGGGCGCGGAAACCTTCTCGAACAGCGCTTCGACCGGGACATCTGCCGCCGCGGCGTCCTCGGCGGTCACCTCGACCTGCAGGGGCTTCTCGGCATCGGCGACCGCGACGGCCTGGCCGCCCTTGGTGACCGATGCGATGCGGTAGCCCTCGTCGGGGGTCACGGTGAAGGAGGCCTTGCCGTCCTTCAGGGCCACGAAGCCCTCGGGCGCGATGGTACCGCCCACGCCGGCGCTGCCCACGGCGCCGAAGCTGGTAAGGCCGTCGGATTTCAGCGAGACATCAAGCTTGTCCAGGCGCGGCGACTTCTCGGCGGGGCCGGTGAAGACGAGCGTGGACGCACCGGGCTTCTTCACGGTGAAGGTGAACTCGACGGTCTTGTACTCCTCGCCGTTGGTGTGGCCGGCGGCGCTTTCACCTGCCGCCACGATCGGATCGTCCGCATCGGCGTCGGCCCATACGACCTTGTTCGAGGTCGAGCCGCTCATGTAGCGCAGGACGGCACGGTAGGTGCCCGCGCGCTCGGCGGTAAACGGGATGGAGGCGGTGTCCTTCTCGCCGACCGAGTTCACGAGCTTGCCCATGCTGGCGTCTGCGCGCTCCTGGACCTCCATGGGCCATTCGCCGTCGCCGGCGGGGTCGTTCTTCAGCTGGCCGAGCTCGAATTCGATGGTGGACGTCGCGCCCACGATGCTGGGGAACGCGAAGGGCTCGGACTCGGTGTAGGCCGTGCGGGCCTTGAGACCCGCCTGGGCGGACTCGAGCGCCTTCATGGCTTCGAAGACGCTGTCGGCGCCGGGGGCTTGCTGCGCGGCGACGCCGCGGGCGGACACGAGTGCCTTGTTGAAGGCGCTCACGGTCTCGGCGGTGTACTGGCCGGCGTTGGGCGCGAGCGCTTCGGCGGCCTTGACGGCCTCCTTCAGCTTCTCGAGCGTGTAGTTGGTCTCGCGGTCCTTGATGGTCACGGTCACGTCGTCGTTGGAGCCGATAACCAGGCCGGCCGGGGAGACGGCGGACATCGTCACGTAGAACTGGCCGTTTCCGATGGTGCTGGAGTCGGTGACGCGCTTGGTGCGGACATCGACCGTCTTGTGGGTCTCGCCGTCCTCGAACACGACGCGCTGGGACTCGGTGTAGAAATCGCCCTGTACCGCGGAGCCCGGCTCGAAGTTCACGACGACCTCGGCGCGGCCGGTGGCGCCGCCGGTGCGGGTGATGCCGAGCTTATAGGTGGAGTCCTCGT
>NZ_JADNJJ010000076.1:0-10292 GCF_015554865.1 Collinsella sp. D33t1_170424_A12
CGGCCCGGAGCATAACCCAGTCGGTACCGACGGCATACGTCGCCACCGAGCTCGCGTTGCTTGCAATACTCGCGGCCGCGACCATCTTTTCCCCGCATGAGCATGGTGTGGTAGAACAGCGACGTCTCCTCGCACACGTCGACGAGACGGGAACGCTTGGTACCCTGGCGCGCGGAGCGCGTCTCCTGGATCTCGATGCCCGCGCGGTCAGCGAGATAGCGGATGGCGTCGGGAAAGCTGAGGTTCTCGCGCTTCATCACGTACGTGAACGCGTCTCCCCCCTCGCCGCAGCCGAAGCAATGCCACACCTGCGTCGCGGGGATAACGTGGAACGACGGGGTTTTCTCTCCGTGAAACGGGCAGCATCCCCATAGGTCGTTGTTGCCGCGCGGTTTAAGCACGACGGTCTCCTGGACGAGCTCGACCAGATCGGTGGCGTCGCGGACGCGATCCTTCTCCTCGTCGCTAATCACGGGCGATCACCGTCCGGGCATCACCGAGTAGCGCCCGCGTGGTATCGATATCGCCCTTGACCGTTGCGATGAGCTCGTCGACCGACGCGAACGAACCGGACAGGCGCAGCCGGCGGTCGAACAGAATCGCGATCTCGCGACCGTAAAGGTCGCCCGAATAGCCAAGAAGATTCGCCTCGAGCCCCGCCGACAACGAGCTCGTCGAGAACATGGGCGGAATGCCGACGTTGATGGCGGCGGTCCACACCTCGTAGCCAGCCTCCTCGTCCAACACGGCGAACCCGGCGTAGACGCCATCGAGCGGCATGCGAATGCCGCGGGGAACCTCGATGTTAGCGGTGGGAAAGCCCATACCCGTTCCCTGCCCGCGGCCAGCGCGAACGCGGCCGCGCACCAGGTAGCGGCGGCCGAGCTCGGCGGCAGCGGAGCGAACGTCGCCGTGTGCGACCAGCTCGCGGATGCGCGTCGCGGTAACGGCGGACGCGCCATCGCGAACCAAGTCGTGGCCGACCACCTCGATTCCGCGCTCGGAGCCCCATGCCGAAATGACGTCGACGGTCGAGGCGCCGCGCGCACCCAGGCGAAAGTCACTGCCCACGTGAACCGCGCGGACATCGAGGGCCGGCGCGAGCACGTCGCCGAAGAACTGTTCGTGGCCCAGGCCGGCAAGGGGCATCGTGAACGGGACGACCACGACCGCGTCGACACCGCTCGTGGCAAGGGCGCGTAGACGGTCGCAGCGAGCGCTCAGCTTGAGCGCCGGATGGCTGCTGACGACCTCATCGGGATCGGGATCGAACGTCACGGCGACTGCAGCCACGCGATGGTCGCGGGCATAGGCTACGGTGCGGCGAAGAAGCTCCTGATGGCCGATATGGCAGCCATCGAAAGCACCGATGGCGACGGCGCACGAAACGGGCTCGGACGGAATAGACGGCGCCTGCGCACCGGGCTCGCCATAAGCAGCAAGGCGGTACACCGGCGCAGCGGGGCGCAGGCAGCACAGATCGGCAGCAAGCGAGGAGGCATCGACCACTATGAACGCACCCCCTCGATCCCCTGCGGAAACACCTGCTCCATAACGAACCAGCCAGCCTCCACGCGCGCGAGGGCGCGGAGCTGGCGGTCATGCACCAACCCGACGCGCGATCCATCTTCCAGGCGGCTGGCATTCGAGCAGGCAACGCGTCGGCCGAGCAGCACATCTTCAAGCATGGAGTCGGAAAGCGCAACAGGCTCCAAACCCAATACGGACACGGGGTCGAGGGCCCGCTCGCGCGCAAGCTCGGCATCGAGCACGTCGACCGGCAGGCACGAGCCGAGCCCGACGCCGCCCGAAGCCGTACGGCGAAGCGCGGAGACGTGCGCCGCTGAACCCGCTGCGCGGCCGATGTCGCGGGCGAGCGCGCGGATATAGGTGCCCTTGCTCACCGTAAACACAACCGTCCAGGTAAGCTGGCCATCCTCCTCGTCGCGAAGAGCGATGAGGTCGGCGGACCGAACCTCGATGGGACGTGCGGGCAGCTCGACCTCGTCGCCTGAGCGGGCGCGCTTGTATGCCCGGACGCCGTCGACGGAAATCGCGGAGAAGGCGGGGGGAACCTGCTCGGAACGGCCGAGGAACCCCTGCAGGACGGCACGGGCAAACGCAGCGTCGCGCAGGCGCGGGTCGACGGGCGCCGTGCGCGTGGGCTCGCCCTCGGCGTCGTCGGTATTGGTCTCGAAACCGAAGCCGATGTCGGCGATATAGCTCTTTTCGTCGAGCGTGAGCTGGCCGAGCAAGCGCGTAGCTTGACCGATGCCGACAAGCATCACGCCGGTGGCCAGGGGATCGAGCGTGCCGGCATGGCCGACGCGGCGCTCGGACACGCTACGACGAACGCGGGCCACAACGTCATGCGACGTGCAGCCCAGCGGTTTATCGAGTGCGAGAAGCAGATTGAGTTGCGATGGTTTGCGTTTAGCCATGGACGTCCCCTGTGTCGCAAGCGCTATCGGGCGCGCAGACAAGCGCCTCGAGCTGTGGAAGAATCGAATCGAGCACATCTTCGACCGACCTGCCCTCGACCGTGAAGCCCGCAGCGGCGGAATGGCCCCCGCCGCCGTGTTCGACGGCGATGGACGAGATGTCCCAATGCCCCTTGGAGCGAAGGTTTCCGCGGATCACACCGGGCTCGGTCTCCTTCAGGAACAGGCACACCTGGCTCCCCTGAACCGTGCGCACCACATCGACCAAGCCGTCGCACTCATCGGACGACACCCCGCAGCTCGAGAGGTCGGCGGCGTACGCGTAGCTAAACGCCACGCGTCCACCCGCGCGGGTTCCGATGCGTCCCATGACGATCGACTCGAGGCGAAGGTACTCGATGCGCTGGCTCTGGTAGACCTCGAGAGCGATGCGCGCGGGCTCGGCGCCGGCATCGACCAGGCGCGAAGCGCAGGCGAACGCCGACGGGTTGGCATTCTGGTACTGGAACCTACCCGTATCGGTAACCAGGCCCGTCATGAGGCAGGTTGCGATCTGCGGCGTGCAGGGGTACCCCGCGGCCTCGAGCAGCTCCTCGACAAGCACGGCGGTGGCGGCTGCGCTGGTGACGCGCACCGAAGCGTCGCCGAATTCATCGTGAGAAGGATGGTGGTCTATGACGACGCGACCGAGTGCGCGCTTTGCAACGGCGGCGGAATCGGCAAGTCGGCTCAGGACGGGAACGTCCACCGAGATAAACAGATCGGGCTTCTCGGTATAGCGCGACGCGGGAACCATATCGCAGGTGCCCTCCATGAAACGGTAGACGCGCGGAACCGGTGCGTCATCGGCCAATAGGAAGACGATCTGCTTGGAAGGAAACGCCATCCTGAGCGACAGACCCAATCCAAGGGCAGAGCCCAGCGCATCGCCATCCGGGTTGGTGTGACCCGAGATGGCGATGGAGCGGGCTCCTTCGATGTGCTCGATGACCATATCCCACATATCGGGAGTGGTGCTGCGCGCCATGCACCGCGAGGTGCTACTCATGCGACTCCTCATCGATAGCGTTCGCAACGTCCCCATCGGCCACCGCGGACTGAACGGGATAGCCCTCCTCGTCCTTCTCGACGGCGAGCGTCTCGGGAACGTTCTCCAGGGCGCGGGCGATGCGCTCCGCCTCGTCCGTCGAGCGATCGATCCTGAAATCGAGCTCGGGCGTCACGCGCCAGTCGAGCGTTCGGGCCAACAGGCTGCGCATGCGGCCCTTGGCAGAGGCGAGCGCCTCGAGCACCTCCTCGTAGCGATCGCCATCGCAGGTCACGAAGATACGCGCGAACGAGCGATCGATGGAGACCTCCACCCCGGTGATGGTGACCAGGTCGAGCCGGGGATCGGAGATCTCGAACAACAGGATATAGCCGAGCTTCTCGCGAAGCTGTTCGCCGAGCCGGCGGGTTGCATTGTTCTGCTTCACGGTAGCCCTCCTTCGCTACTCGGTACGGGCGACCTCGATGATCTTGTACGCCTCGAAGACGTCGCCCACCTTGATGTCTTGGAACTTCTCGATGCCCAGACCGCACTCGTAACCGTTCTTGACGGTCTTGACATCGTCCTTGAAGCGGCGCATGGAACCGAAGACGCCGTCGAAGATGACGACGCCGTCGCGCACGACGCGAACCTTGTCGTCGCGGCTGATCTCGCCCTCGGTGACCATGCAGCCCGCGATGAGGCCGGCCTTGGGCACGCGGAACGTGTCGCGGACCTCGGCGCAACCGGTCTGGACCTCTTCCTCGGTGGGAGCCAGCATGCCGATACGGGCGGCATCGATGTCCTCGATCGCCTTGTAGATGATCGAGTACGTCTTGATCTGCACGCTCTCCTTCTCCGCGGCGTCACGGGCCTTGCCCTGCGGGCGCACGCCGAAGCCGATGATGATGGCGTTGGACGCGGCTGCCAGCGAGACGTCGGTCTCGGAGATGGCGCCGACGGCGGAGTGGATGATGTTGATGCGGACCTCGGACTGGTCCATCTTGCCGATGGAGTCGGCCAGAGCCTCGATGGTGCCCTGCGTATCGGCCTTGACCACCAGGTTGAGCTCCTTGAGCTCGTTCTGGCTCATCTCCTCGAACAGGGTCTCAAGGGTGACGTGCTTGACCTTGTTCTGCTCCTCGATGCGCGCCTTGAGCGAGCGCTCGTCGGCGAGGTTGCGCGCATCGCGCTCGTCCTCGAAGACGCGGAACTCGTCGCCGGCGGCGGGAACGGAGTTGAGGCCCAAGATCTCGACGGCATCGGAGGGACGCGCCTCGTCCTTGTGCTGGCCGTGCTGGTCGAGCATGGCGCGGACGCGACCGTAGCTCGTACCGGCGACGATGGTGTCGCCCACGCGCAGGGTACCGCGCGTCACCAGGACGGTGGCCACGGGACCGCGGCCGCGATCGAGCTTGGCCTCGATGATGTTGCCCGAAGCGAACGTATCGGGGTTGGCCTTGAGCTCGAGCACGTCGGCCTGCAGGATGATGGTTTCGAGCAGCTCGTCGATGCCGATGTTCTTCTTCGCCGAGACGTTGACGAACATGTTCTGGCCGCCCCACTCCTCGGGGATGATACCGTACTCGGTGAGCATCTGGCGAACGCGGTCGGGATTGGCCTCTTCCTTGTCGCACTTGTTGACGGCGACGATGATGGGCACGTCCGCCGCCTTGGAGTGGTTGATAGCCTCGATGGTCTGGGGCATGACGCCGTCGTCGGCAGCGACGACCAGCACGACGACGTCGGTGATCTTGGCGCCGCGGGCACGCATGGCGGTAAACGCCTCGTGGCCCGGGGTGTCGACGAACGTGATCTGACGGCCGTTGATCTCGACCTCGGAAGCACCGATGTGCTGGGTGATGCCGCCGGCCTCGCCGCTCCACACGTTGGTATGGCGGATGGCGTCGAGCAGGCTGGTCTTACCATGGTCGACGTGGCCCATGACGGTGACCACGGGCGGGCGGGGCTTGAGGTCCTTGGGATCGTCGTAGAAGCTGAAGGAGTTCTCCTCCTCGGCGGTGACGATGCGCACCTTGCGACCCATGTCGTCGGCCACGAGCTCGACGAGGTCGTTGCTCATGGTCTGCGTCATGGTAAGCGGCGTGCCCAGCAGGAACAGGCGCTTGATGATGTCGTTGGCGGAGACGTCGAGCGCCTCGGCCAGCTCGGCTACCGTGATGCCCTCGGAAACCTTGACGGCATCGAGGTCCTCGGGGTTGATGCCCTGGGCCAGGGCCTCCTCGAGCTTGCGCTCCTCGGCGGCAGCGGCGGCCTCGGCCTGACGCTTCTCCTTACGCTTCTTGCGGCGGCCGGTGGACTCGCGCGAAGCCTCCTCGACGGCGGCACGCGCCTGCTCGAGAACCTTCTCGCGGCTATATTCCTCCGCCTCGCGCGCCATGCGCGTGTAGCGGTCTTCCTCGACGTGCTGGGCGCCCTTGCGCTTCTTACCGCCCTTGGCGGCCTTGTCGGGGTTGGGGAAGTCGACGCCCGCGGGGACGGACGGCGCGGCGCTGGAGCGACGCGGGGCGGACGAGCGTTCGGAGCGGTCGTCGCGGCCGCCGCGCTCGCCGCGAGCACCGCGACCGCGACGGGCGGGACGCTCAGCTGCGGCGGCGGACTGCTTCTTCGCGTCCTCTTCCTTCTTCTCCTTCAGCACGACCTCCTGGGCCGCGATCTGGTCGAGCAGGGAGCGGAAACGCGAGCCGGAATCGGAAGCGGGAACGGCGCGGCGCTTAGCCTCGAGCTCCTCCTGCTTGATGCGCTCGCGCTCGCGGCGGGCGGCCTCGCGGGCCTCCTCCTCGGCAGCCGCGCGCGCGGCCTCCTCGGCGGCCTGGGCGGCAAGGGAGAGACGGCGCTCTTCCTCGCGACGGGCCTCGGCGGCCAGACGCTCCTCCTCGGCCTTCGCCTTGGCAGCAGCCTCCTCGGCGGCAGCTGCCTCCTTCTCGGCGTTCTTCGCGGCCTCGATCTCGGCCGCGCGGGCCTCGAGCACCGGGGCGAGCTTCTTCTTCACCATGGAAACGTATGCGTCCTCGAGCGCGCTCGACGCCGACTTCGCGGGGATCTTCATCTCGGCAAGATGGTCCAGGAGCTCCTTGGACGTCATGCCGAACTCTTTGGCCAGGGTTGAAACGCGAACTTTCGCCATACGCCATTCACCTACCTCTCAAGCACATGCGTGCTCATACAAAACAAAACGGGCAGCGCATAACACGCTAGATGAGGTCGTCAGCCTCGTCGATGATGTCGGACGCGGAGTCGACGAGCTCGATGTCGTCGTGGACGCCGCAGAAACGAGAGCCGGGACGGGCCTGGTTGCGGCAGCGAATGCCGTCTTCGCCCACGTGCGCGCAGCGCTCGGGCTCGTCATCCTCGACCGGAGCCAGCAGATCCTCCTCGGGAGCGGCGGGCACGGGCACGTTCTTAAGGATATCGGCAGCAAGCGTCTCGTTCTTGATATCGATGTGCCAACCGGTGAGACGCGCGGCAAGACGGGCGTTCTGGCCCTCCTTGCCGATGGCGAGCGAAAGCTGGTCGTCGGGGACGATGACGCCGGCGTAGCTCTTCTCGGCATCGATGAGCACGCGGCTCACCTTAGCCGGCGACAAGGCGTTGGCAACGTAGACGGCGGGGTCGGCATCCCACAGGATGACGTCGACGCGCTCGCCGCGCAGCTCGGAGACGACGGCGCGCACGCGGCTACCCTTGGGGCCGACGCAGGCGCCCACGGGATCGAGGCGGTCGTCCAGCGAGTGGACGGCGACCTTGGAACGCATGCCGGGCTCGCGCGCGATGGACTTGACCTCGACGGTACCCTCGTAGATCTCGGGAACCTCCTGCTCGAAGAGGCGACGAATCAGCGCGGGATGGGTACGGGAGACCACGATGGGCGGACGGGAGTGCTCGCCGCGGACGGGCTGCAGGTTGGAATTGGGGTCGCGCACGTCGATGATCACGGCCTTGAGGCGCTGGTTGTGCGAATAGCGCTCGCCCTGCGGACGCTCGTTGCGCTCGCCCTCGTAGCGACGCTGGTCGAAGTGCGGCAGCTCGGCCTCGACGCCCTCGCGGATCTTCACGATGGTGAAGTCGGGCGTGGACTGCAGGACGGTACCGTTGATGATGTCGCCGATACGGCCGGAGAACTCCTCGAAGATCTGCTCGCGCGCGGAGTTGCGCACGATGGCGTTGATCTCCGCCTTGGCATGCTGGGCGGCGATACGGGAGGTGTCGCGCGGGGTGACGTCGATCTCCTCCCACTCGGTGTAGTTGCCCTCTTCGTCCATGGAATCATCGATGGGGATGAGCTTGTAGACGTAGATCTTGCCGGAAGAACGATCGATGGTGACCTTCGCACCCCAATCGAGATGCAGGATCTCGGCGTAGCTCTTGGCCAGCGACTGCTCGAGGCGGTCGATGAGGTAGAGCTGGTCGATGTGCTTCTCCTGGCAAAGCGCCATCAGCGCGTCCATCATATCGGATGCCATTAGTTCTCCTCCTTCTTGGACTTGAAGTCGAACACCGGCTTCAAGACGCACTTCTTGACTTCTGCAAAGGGAATGGTGACGGTGTCGGGGTCCTCGCCGTCAAGCGAAAGCGTGACGTCATCGGGCGTCACCGCTGCGATGGCGCCCTTGAAGGCGCGGCGACCCTGCGTGGCCAACGTGGTGAGCTCGACCTGCTCGCCCGTGAAGCGCTCGAAATCGCTCGGACGGCGCAGCGGGCGCGCCATGCCGGGGCTCGACACCTCGAGCGTGTAGGAACCCGAGATGGGGTCCAGGCCCTCGACGCAATCGGACACCCAAGCGTTCTGCGCGGTCACGTCGTCGAGCGAGATGGCCTCGCCGTCCAAGCGATCGATGCGAACGCGAACGCACGGCGCCTTGGTGGCGCCCACAACCTCGACATCGACGATATCGATGCCGTGCACGGATGCGACCTCCTCCAGCGCGTCGATGATCGACTGCTCGAGCTTGCTCTTGACCATGCAACACCTCCTCATACAAGAAAGGAAGCGGGGCCGAAACCCCACTCCCTCTTACGAAACAGCTTCAATTACGTGATAACTGTACCATGAACGCCAACTACGTGCAAATATTCGGCGAAACCACCCGGTTTTCAGGATGAACGGAGTGGAACTCATCACAAAGTAAACACGTACAGCAGCTCCCGTGGCTTATTTGACAACCAGGTTGACCAGCTTGCCGGGCACGCAGATGGCTTTGACGACCGTCTTGCCCTCGATATGCTTGGACACGGCGGCCTCGGCGGCGGCCTGCATGGCGGCGGCGTCGGCACCGGCCGGCACCATCACGCGGGCGCGCATCTTGCCAAGCACCTGGACGGCGATCTCCACCTCGTCGGCCGCGGCCTCGGCGACGTCGAACTCGGGCCACGGGGCGGTGTAGACGCTCCCCTCGCGGCCGAGGGCCGCGTGCCACAGCTCCTCGCACGCGAACGGGCAGATCGGAGCCAGGACGGAGACGATGTCGGTAGCGATCATCTCCGTGAGCGCGGCATCGCGTTCGTGGACGGCAACAGCGTTGAGATAGGCGTTCGCGGCGTTCACGAGCTCCATCATGGCCGAGATGGCGGTGTTGAACTGGCCGCGATCAAAGTCCTCGGTGCAGCGGGCGAGCGTGCGATGGCGCTCGCGGTAGAGCTCGAGCGCGGGCTTGGAAAGGGCCGCCTTGTCGAGCGCGGCGCCGTTCCCAGCCGTCTCGACGAGCTGCCAAACCGTACGCCAAGCGCGCTTGATGAAACGGTTGGCGCCCTCGACGGCCTTGGGGTCCCAGTCGAAATCCTTCTCGGGCGGGGCGATGAACAGAATCGCGAGGCGCATCGTGTCGGCGCCGAAGGGCTCGATGACCGAGCTCGGGGGCACGACGTTGCCCTTGGACTTGGACATGGTGTCGCCGTTCTCATCCTTCACCATACCCTGGCACAGCAGGTTGGTGAAGGGCTCGTCCACGTCGAGCAGGCCCATGTCGCGCAGCGCCTTGGTGAAGAAACGGCTGTAGAGCAGATGCAGGATGGCGTGCTCGATGCCGCCGATATAGTTGTCGACCGGCATGAAGCGGTTGGCCGCCTCGCGCGAGAAGGGCAGCTCGGTGTTGTGCGGGTCGGTATAGCGCAGGTAGTACCAGCTGGAGCACGTAAAGGTGTCCATGGTGTCCGTCTCGCGACGGGCGGGCGCGCCGCACACGGGGCAGGTGCACTCGTAGAACTCGCGGCACTCGGCAAGGGTCTCGCCGGCGCCGAGGTCGAGGTTCTCGGGCAGCGTCACGGGCAGCTGATCGGCGGGCACGGGAACGATGCCGCAGTGCTCGCAGTGGATGGCCGGGATGGGGTTGCCCCAGTAGCGCTGACGGGAGATGAGCCAGTCGCGCAGGCGATACTGGACCGAGCGCTTGCCGGTGCCCGCGGCCTCGAGGTCGGCGACGATGGCCGCCTCGCCCTCGGAGTGTTTGCCGCCCGTCATGCCGGTGTACTTGCCGGACTGGACCAGCGTGCCCTCGCAGGTGAGCGCCTCGTCCCAATCGACGGAGGTCACGCGGGTGCCCCGCTCGTCCTTGAGGTCCTCGTACAGCGGGTCGTCCTCGGAGAGGATGATCGGAACGATAGGCAGGTCGTACTTCTTCGCGAAATCGAAGTCGCGTGCATCGCCGCACGGAACGGCCATGACGGCGCCGGTGCCGTAGTCGGAGATGACGTAATCGGCAACCCACACGGGGACCTTGGCGCCCGAAACGGGGTTGATGACGTAGCGGCCCGTGAAGGCACCGTGCTTCTCGAGCGTGCCCTGGGCGCGCTCGACAGCGGAGATA
>NZ_JADNJJ010000077.1:0-1062 GCF_015554865.1 Collinsella sp. D33t1_170424_A12
CGAGGTCGATGCGACCGACTACCTCATGAAGCCCGTCGAGGAGGCGCGTCTGGACCAGGCTATCGCTAAGGTCCTCACGCGCGTGAAGCCCATGATGGATGGCGGCAAGAGCTCCATCGAGCGCATTCCGGTGGAGAAGGGCGGCCGCAAGGTTCTTATCCCGGTTGACCAAATCCGCTACATCATGGCCAAGGACGACTACTCCTGCATCTTTACCGAAGACGACCGCTACCTGTCCACCACGTCGTTGGCGCAGTTCGAGTCCAAGCTCGGCGAGTTTGGTTTCTTCCGCGTGCACCGTCGCTATATCGTGAACCTGGCGAACGTGGAGGATGTCGAGACGGTGCCGTCCGGCGCGATCCAGCTGGGCGTCTCGGGCGTCGAGGACCGCATCCCCGTGTCCCGTCGCCGCGTGGTGCCGCTGAAGAAGGCGCTCAACCTGTAGGTCGCCGGGAGAAGGGAAGCAAGATGGACGCCAGCGCACGCCGCGTCGATATCGTATCGGACACCCATGGGCACCTGTCTGAAGAGCTCCTGGCCCAGCTCGAGGGCGCGGATCTTATCGTCCACGCGGGCGATATGACGTCCGAGATGGATTTCGAGCATTTGCAGCAGATCGCACCCGTACGTGCCGTGCTGGGCAACAACGACTACTTCTTCGATTACGGTGCAGGCGTGGAGCGCCTGATCCGTTTCGAATACGAGGGCGTGACCTTCACGGTTTCTCATTATCGTCGCGATCTTCCCCGTGATTGCACGGGCATCGCCGTGTTCGGGCATTCCCATGTTCCGGTGATCGAAGAGAAGCGCGGCGCGGTGTTCGTGAATCCCGGCTCGCCCACCTTTCCGCGGTCCGAGCACGGCGCGACCATGGCGCGCGCCTGGCTGTCGCAGGGCTCGCTGCTATCGATGGAGATCATCAAGCTGTAGCGCCGTGCAGCGCTCTGACTGGATCGGCGGGGCGGGTAAAATAATTTAAAATTGTTGTTGTGTTTCCCGTTCCCATCTGCGTATAATAGCTCTCGCAGCAGCACGCGCTGTTGGGGAGTTAGCTCAGTTGGT
>NZ_JADNJJ010000078.1:0-2402 GCF_015554865.1 Collinsella sp. D33t1_170424_A12
CCGTGACGCTGGCGATCTGCATCGCATGCGCGCCCACGCGGTTGCCGCCCAGCCACAACAGGGCGACCTCGGCGATGTTCATGAAGAAGAACGCCGAGCAATCAAGCCCCGCGAACAGCAGGTTCACCTTGATGGCGCGGTCGGCATAGCTCGTGAAGACCTCGTCCAGGCGGCGCTCGGCATGGCGCTCCTTGTTGAAGGCGCGGATCACGCGGGCGCCAACGATGCTCTCGCGCAGCACCACGTTCATGCGGTCGATGAGCTTTTGCAGGCTCATGAAGATGGGCGCCGCCTTGGCAACGGTCACCACGGCGATGGCGAGCACGATGGCCACGACCACCGCCAGCAGGATGCCCATCTGGTAGTCGATCATGCACGCCATGACGATGCCCGCCACCGACAGGAACGGAACGGGCAGCACGAGCTGAATCGTGGCGATGATGGACTGCTGGATCACGTTGGCGTCGTTGAGCGTGCGGGTGATCATGGAGCCCGTGCCGAAGCGCTCGAAATCGCTGCTCGAGAACTGCAGCGACGCGTCGTAGACGGCGTTGCGGATGTCGCGCGCCACGTTGGACGCGAGTTTGGCCGCCAGGTACGCGCCGGTCATGGCGCCGCCGCTCGCCAGCAGCGAGGCGCCCAGCATGGCCAGGCCCCCGCGCACGATGTAGTCGAAATCACCCGTGCCGATGCCCGTGTTGATCATGTCGGCGAGCATCGTGGGCACCAGCAGCGTGCCCACGTTATCGATGAAGAGCACCAGCAGCGTGACCGCCACCAGCGCACGATAGGGCTTCATGAACCGAAATAGCAGCTTCATACGCATTTCCTCCTTACGGCGGCGCCAAGCGCTCGCCCCTCCCTCTACCTGCGGGCCCGTGCCCCGCTGCCGCGCGCGCTGCAGCCGATCGAGCCGGACAGCCCGCAGCCGCGCGGATACGGCGCGCTACCCGCGGCCCTCGTTCATGCTCGTGAACTCGACGTCGAGCGCCTCGGTGTACTTGTGCGCCAGCTCGAGCAGGGTTGCGCGCTCGTCCGCCGTAAGCGTGCAGAAGGCGCGGCGCTCGGCCTCGATACCGGGCACGATGTTCTCCTTCGCAAAGACCACGCCGGCGGGCGTGAGCGACGCCTGCTTGCTCTTGCGGCTGCCGGGCTCGAACGAAAGCTCGATGAGCTCGCGCGCCTCCAGCGATTTGAGCGCCGAGTTGATAGTCTGCTTGCTGTACGACCAGGCGATGGCGATGCTGCGCAGCGATGCCGTGCCGCCCGCGCACACCAGCTCGTACAGCATCCAGTACGCGCAGCTCGACAACCCGCAGCTCCGGGCGAACTGCCCGTATAGGCGGTCGGCCGCGTTGTAGAGGTAGTCGAGTTGTGCCGGGCTATCGATATCTGCAGCCAAGGTGCTCCCCTTTTCCCAAACCTTCACGTTTTATCCGATTTCGGACATAGAGCAGAATACTACCGCGCAAGAATCTCGGTCAACAACCTGGCAGAGGTTACGCGACGGCAACAAAAACGGCCCCGGTGCCAGGGCACCAGGGCCGAAAAGGGGGGACGAAGCATGCGCGGGCGCTACTCGGGGCGCACCCAGCCTTCCTGGATGGAGGCGTAGAACGTGGCGTCCGGGAAGAGGTCGTGGACGCTCTTGCCGTCGTGCCACGGCAACTCGATGAGCTCGGACAGCGTGGTGACGAGCTCGGAGCAATCGCTGAAGCGACCCTTGGGGTTGAGCTTCTCGCAATCCTGCACGCGCCAGTACCCATCGGTGTGGGTGACGTAATACTCATGGCCGTCGACATCCATGAATACGCGGGTCTTGGAGCGCAGATAAGTCAGCAGCTCCTCAAACGAAAACGCAAGGGTATCGTCTGCTTTCAATCCCATGGCTGCCTCCTTGGCGTCAGACGCCCGCACGGGCGTGTGGGTAACTTTGCTTACCTCACAGTTAACGCCCGCGCGCTTACACAATCATGATGAAATTGGCAGACGGTATCCCTGTTCGAGCAACGGTAGCAAGACGCCCGCGAACGTAGCGAGCGGCGCCGAAATTATTCCGGCGCCGCTCGCGTAAGGGCAGCTCATTTAGAGATTTGATGCATGTAGCCGCACGGTTTATTTGGTAGTGTCCTTCTCCTTCAGGGCGGGAACGATGCGCTTGACGACCCACCAGGCAATAACGGCGACCGCCGCGACGATGATGACGATCTTCACCACGTCGGAAACCCACTCGGCCTGCGCGGTGACCTGCTCCCAGGCGCCGCCGGCCCAAAAGCCCAGCGTGCACAGGATGGCGTTCCACACCAGCGAGCCCGCCAGCGTGTACAGGGCGAAGCGGACCATGTTCATCTTGGCGGTGCCGGCGGGAATGGAGATGAGGCTGCGGACAACCGGGATGCAAC
>NZ_JADNJJ010000079.1:0-11752 GCF_015554865.1 Collinsella sp. D33t1_170424_A12
AGTCCCGGACGAGGGAGTGGCCGTCATCGGGTTCCTCGGCCGTTTTCACGCCGGCCTTCTCGTCGTCCTCGACCTCGCGCATGCCCGCGATGACGCTGTTGGCGATGAAGAGGAGGAACAGCAGCACCAGGATGCCGCCCTCGACGGCGTTGATCGAGTTGCCGGTGTTGGCGAAGAGCGCGAACACAAGCACGGCGCCGATGCTCATGGGAACCTCGACGCGGGTGGTGCGGTGGGCCAGGTTCAAGGGCACGATGATGGCCGATACGCCCAGGATGAGCAGGAGGTTCGCCATATCGCTGCCCATGATGTTGCCCACGGCCATGCCGGAGTTTCCGCCGATGGTGGAGGTCACGCTTACGAAGACCTCGGGCATGGAGGTGCCTACGGCGCAGATGGTAAGGCCCGCCACGCGGTCGGACATGCCGAAGCGCTTGCCGATGTGCGTGGCGCCCTCGACGAGCTTGTCGCCGCCCAGGACCAGCATGGCGATGCCGAGAAAGACGAGTAGGAGGTTCAAGACCATATCGCGGGTCTCCTGTCTCGGAGGGGCGCACCCCGTCCGTTCGAAGGGAACAGGTGGCGCATGGGGTCTTTACTCAGAAGTCGGCACCTCTGCAAAGGCAGGGGTGCCGAGATATGGGTGAAGCTATGCGCGCGGTATCGATGCTTCCATACTACCCAAAAGATGGGCCGTTCTGCAGGGTTTTGCCAGTTAATGGACGTTTTATGGGCGAGTTGTAGACAAGATGCGCACCCGCGTCGCGACCGATCCCCTTCAGTTTTGTAATCGCTATGGAACTGATATTGGACATATGTCCCATTAATGACGCCGCTGGGTAGGATGGATTGCAAGTACCGGTGGGTGCGCGGGTGCGCGCCCTGTATGCCAGGCATCCCGGGCGGCGCATGGAGTGCGGGCGCCGGGGGGCGAGGAGGGCCATGGACGCTCGCGAGAAGCTCTTTACGGAAGCACAGCGCCGCCGCATTCGTCTGCACGACATGTGGGAGCGCATTTCGGAAAACGGGACCATCGCCGCCGCGGTGATGGTGCTTGCCGCCGTGGCGGCGGTGGTCTGCGCGAATAGCGACGCCGCCGAGGCGATCCATCATGTCTTGATGGAACCCGTGCACGTCGGTTTGGGCACGCACGAGGTGGTGCTGTCGCTCGAGGTGTTCGTGAACGATTTCCTTATGGCGATCTTCTTCTTGCATGTGGGTATCGAGCTGAAGTACGAGATGACCGTGGGGGAGCTGCGCCGGCCCCGCCAGGCGCTGCTGCCCATGTTGGCCGCCATCGGCGGCGTGGTCGCTCCCGCCTGCATCTACGCGGTCTTCAACAAGGGCGGGGCGATGCACGGCTGGGCCATCCCCATGGCAACCGACATCGCGTTCGCGTTGGGCGTGCTGTCGTTGCTGGGCGATCGCGTGCCAGCCGGGGTGCGCGTGTTCTTCTCGACGCTCGCCATCGCCGACGACCTGGTGTCCATCGCGGCTATCGCCATCTTCTACGGCAGTACGCCCGACCTCTTCTGGCTGGCGTGCGCCGCCCTGGTCACGGCCGCCCTGTTCTGGCTCAACAAGACGCAGCACTTCCTGCTTCCGCCGTATCTGCTGCTGGGCTTGGTTCTTTGGGTCTGCCTGTTCAAGTCGGGCATTCACGCGACGCTCGCGGGCGTGATCGTGGCGTTTGCCGTGCCCGCGCGCTCGGGGATCAGGCTGGGCAACCTTAACGACTGGATGGACGATTACATGCCCGATATGGTCGAGCGCTACGATGAGGACGCGCATATTCTGGCCCAGCCCGAGTTCACCGAGGCGACCCTGGGCGCGGAGCGGGTGATGCATCGCGTGGCGCCTCCGCTGGTGCGTCTCGAGCGCATGATCTCGACGCCGGTGAATTTCATCATCCTGCCCGTCTTCGCGTTCGTGAACGCCCAGGTGCGTTTGGTCGGGGTCGACCCGCTGGCCCTGGCGCTCGATCCGGTTGCCATGGGCACCTATTTCGGCATGGTGCTGGGCAAGCCGCTGGGGATCATCGGCATGACGGCGCTCATGGTGCGCTCGGGCATCTGCGACCTGCCGCGCGGGGTTTCGTGGGGGCATATCGTCGGCGTGGGCCTTTTGGGGGGCATCGGATTCACGATGTCGATCCTCATCGCCGGCCTTGCGTTTCCCGTCGAGCCCACGGAGGTCTTGGCGGCGAAGGCGGCAATTCTGCTGGGGTCGCTGACGGCTGCGGCTGTAGGCATGGTGTACATGAGGCGCGTGTGCGGCCGGGCGGCGTCGACCGACTAGGAAAGGGCCTCAAGAGGGGCGCGGAACCATGGTTCCGCGCCTTTTTATGCAATCTGATGGCAAAAAAATGCATAAACTATTGATATGAACAAATGGTAAATACACATATACGCGTAAATGAGCAGCTATCTATTCTGCTAAAGTGCTGGTTCACATAGGGCGGACCACTGGCCGATGAAAACTGCCCGCACGCGAGCGGCTTCTATCGGCCATACCAGTTTATTCATCGTCGGGGCTACTATGAAACATGCGGTCGATTGCCTGGTTCGTGTGCGGCGCCTTGCCGCGAGCAATCGGCCAAGGAAGGAGAGCGATATGCTCAAGATCAATTCACCTCACGGAGGCGGCGCGCTTCGCTTTAAGAAGTTCGCGTGCGGCCTCATGGTCGGAGCCGCGCTGATCGGCGCTGCGCCCCTGAGCGCCCTTGCGTGCACGCAGGTGTGGGTGCCCGGTCAGTACACCGCCAACGGCGACCGCTACGTCGGCCGCTCCGAGGACTATGCATCGCGCCATGTGAAGATCTTCGGTATCCAGGAGCCCCAGAAGAACACGCACTATACGTCTGACGAGTCCGACTTCGACTGGACGAGCGACAAGACGTCGTATCGCTACACCTACGTGCGCGACCATCCTAGCGACTGGAACGACCGCCACGACGCGTATTCGGAGGCCGGCATCAACGAGCACGGCGTCTCCTGCTCCGCTACGCTGACCACCAACTACAACGCCGACATCAAGGCAGTCGACCCCAGCACCAAGACGGGTATCGGCGAGTACACCTACGCCGGCGTGATCCTGGGCGAGTCCAAGACGGCGCGCGAGGGCGTGGAGCTGCTCGGCCGTCTGATCGACGAGCAGGGTGCCAGCGGCCGCGACCAGATCACCATCTCCGATACCAACGAGACCTGGCTGTTCTGCGCGCTTTCCGGCCACCAGTGGGTCGCCTACATCATGCCCGAGGACCAGGTTTCCGTGAATCCCAACATGGGCAACCTACGCTTCAAGGTCGACCTGGACGACACCAAGACCTGCCTGCACTCCAAGGGCCTTATCTCCGTGCCCGAGGAGGCCGGCCTGCTCAAGACGTTTGAGGACGGCACCCCCGATATCGCCTCCACCTACGGTGTCTCCGATGTGGACCACAGCAGCGGCACCACCACCCGCTATGTCCAGGGTCGTCATTACTTCGAGGCTCCGCTTGCCGCCGATCGCTACACCGTGGTGCCCGGCAAGGGTGTGACCAACCTTACCGAGCCCACCCAGTTCTTCACGCCCGGTCGCGGCGGCTGGACCACGAACGAGATCCTGCGCTCGCTTGCCGCGCGCGGCGAGGGCACCGATGTCGACGCCAACAAGGATGCTGCGTTCGGCGCCATCGGCAACAACCGCACGGTCGAGAGCCACATGTTCCAGATCCGCGACGGCCTGACCGCCGACATCGCCACCGTCCAGTGGGAGGCGCTGTCCCGCGCCGAGTTCTCCGTCTTCGTGCCGCTGTACTCCGCCCTCCTCACCGAGGTGAGCCCGTACTTCAGCGACCTCAACTGCGACGAGACCCATCAGGGTCCCGGCCAGAAGGACAACGTCGAGTGGGCTATGAAGGAAGAGCCCGAGAACTCCCTGCCCTTCGTGCTGATGGATATCAACACCCTTGCGTACAACCATCGCGATAGCATGGCTGCAGGCACCCGTGCCTACCTCGATGCCCTGCAGGCCCAGATCATCGCCCAGCAGGACGTCGTCGACGCCGTCATGAAGAGCACGCCCGCCGAGGGCCGCACCGCTCTTGCCAACAAGGCCCAGATGGCCGTCGTCGAGCAGACCTACCTCAAGTGCGACAAGCTGCTCGATGAGATGCGCGCTTACATTACCGCCGGCGACTTCTCCAAGCCCTTCGCAGCTTCCGACATGAACGCCGAGGGCACCGACCTTGCCACCCCCGTGCTGTACGCCGATGCCGTCGTGGCTCCGCAGATCACCCAGCAGCCCGCCAGCGCCACCTATGAGCAGGGCGCCCAGGCTGCCGACCTGACCGTTGCCGCCAAGAACGCCCACGGCGAGGGCGCCCTGGCCTACGAGTGGTTCGTGAAGGACGGCGAGACCTTCGTCTCCACCGGCGTGAAGGCCGCCGCCATGCCCGTCGATACCGCCATCGTCGGCGACAAGACCTATTTCTGCCGCGTGACCAACGCGAGCGGCCTGGTTGCCGATTCGACCGCGGCCACCATCACGGTGACGGCGCCCGCCGTCAAGCCGGAGCCCAAGCCCGAGACGCCTGCCCAGAAGCCCTCTCAGAAACCCGGCACCCCGGGCCACCTGGCTCAGACCGGCGACCCTGCGAGCATGCTCGCGCTCGCATCGCTGGCGAGCGCCGGCGCCGGGGCCGTCGCGGTCGGCGTTCGCCGTGCCCGTCGCAACAATCGCGACCGCGTCTGCTAGGCGCGCCGCCCCTTTCGCGACGTGCGAGCGCGCAGGTGGAAGGCCCGATTGCCAGCCCCGCCTGCGCATAACGAAGCGGACGGAAATCCCACGTGGGGTTTCCGTCCGCTTTTTCATATGCATATGAGGGGGCCGGGCGGCGTGCAGGCCGGCGGCACGCCGGTCGACTGCCCGGTCTGCGCTGCGCCTTACTCGACGGTACCGTATGTCGCGCCCCAGCCATGCGCGGCGAGGGCGGAGTTGATCTGGTCGCACAGGCGCTGGCGATCGTAGGTGCCCGGCGGGAGCAGCTCGACGATCTCCATGAGGTCGGGCACCAGATCCAAGATCTCGGCCTGCACGACCGTGTCGAGCCGATCGACCGTGGCGCGTCCGTCCGAGAAGATGCCGTCTACCAGACGTTGCAGGTCGCCGAACTCCTCGGCTTGAAACATTCCCATCTGCATGATTCCTCCAAGTTAAACGGCGCGGAGCATGGGTCGTTCATCAGAATAGCTATACTACTTGAGCATGAGTGGGTAGGTATCGCCAAAGGAAGGTTTCCCATGCAGACGATGTATCAGCAGATGGACGCAGCCGAGCTCGATGCTGCAATCTCCGCGCTTCGATCCCAGGTAGATGCCGTGAAAGCGCGCGGGCTCGCGCTCGATATGGCGCGCGGCAAGCCCTCTCCGCAGCAGGTCGATATCTCGCGCCCCATGCTCGACCTGATCGATTCCGCTTCCGATCTGCACGACGGTGCGGTCGATTGCTCCAACTATGGTTGCTTCGAAGGCATTCCCACGGCGCGCGCGCTTGCAAGCGAGATGCTGGGCGTTCCCGCCGAGCAGACGCTCGTGCTGGGTTCCTCCAGCCTTCTGATCGAGCACGACGTGTGCGGCCAGTTCTGGCGTTGCGGCACCCTGGGCGGCGAGCCCTGGGGCTCGTATGCCGCCAACCACGGCGGCAAGACCGTGAAGTTCCTCTGCCCGGTTCCCGGTTACGACCGCCATTTCGGCATCTCGGCGGACCTCGGTATCGAGAACGTCCCCGTTCCCATGACGGGGGAGGGTCCCGACATGGATGTCGTCGAGGCCATGGTCGCCGCGGACGACAGCATCAAGGGTATGTGGTGCGTTCCCAAGTACTCCAACCCCACCGGCGAGACCTATTCCGAGCAGACGGTACGCCGCCTGGCCACCATGAAGACGGCTGCTGCCGATTTCCGCATCTTCTGGGACAACGCCTACTGCGTGCACGACCTGTACGACGAGACCGACGACCTGGCCAATATCTTCGACTATACCGCCGGCACCGAGTACGAGGACCGCGTCGTGGCCTTCGTCTCCACCTCCAAGATCACCTTCCCGGGCGCCGGCGTGGCCTTCGTGGGCGCGTCGCCCGCCGTCATCGCCGAGGTCGCTTCGTCGCTCAAGATGGGCCTCATCAGCGCCGATAAGATGAACCAGCTGCGCCACGTGCGCTTCCTGCCCAACCTCGACGCCGTTCGCGCGCACATGAAGAAGCATGCCGATTTCCTGCGCCCCCGCTTCGAGGCGGTCGAGCGCAAGCTGTCCGAGGGCCTGGGCGAGACGGGTTGCGCTACCTGGACGCATCCGCGCGGCGGGTACTTCGTTTCCTTCGACGGCCCCGCGGGCTCTGCGAAGCGCGTGGCGGCCCTGTGCGCCGAGATGGGCGTCAAGCTCACGCCTGCGGGCGCCACATGGCCGGGCGACGATCCGCTCGATACGAACATTCGCATCGCGCCCAGCTATCCCGCGGTCGAGGAGCTCGAGGCGGCGCTCGACGTGCTCGTGCTGGCTGTCAAGCTCGTATCCGCCGAGCTCGCCGCGGAGGCGCGCGCCTAGCATGGCCGATGCGCATGCCGAGCGCGTGAAGGGTATCTTTTCGCAGATCGCTCGCAAATACGATGTGTTCAACGCGCTGTCCAGCTTCGGTATCTACCGGAGCTGGCTGCGTCGCGTCGCTCGAGCCGCTGCTTGCACGGGCGACGACCGCGTGCTCGATGTGGCGGGCGGTACGGGCGACGTCGCCTTCGCGCTGTGCGATGCCTGCCCGCCCGCGTCGATCGAGCTGACGGACTTTACGCCCGAGATGCTCGACGTGGCGGGGGAGCGCATCGCGTCGGGTGCCGGCCGCGGGGTCGCGTGCGCGCTCAACGTGGTGGATGCGCACCAGCTGCCGTATGCTGACGGTTCGTTCACGGTGGTCACCTGCGCGTACGGCCTGAGGAATTTCTCCCAGCGTCGCCGTGCCATGGCGGAGGCGGCGCGCGTGCTCGCTCCGGGCGGGCGCTACGTCGTGCTCGAGTTCGGCACGCCGCCGAATGCGCTGTGGCGGGCGCTGTACCGGTTCTACCTAGCGCACATGATCCCCTTCGTCGGCGGTCTGGTTACGGGGGATCGGTCGGGTTTCGAATACCTGCGCGATTCCATCCAGGCGTTCCCCCCGCAGGAGGTCGTTGCGGGCGAGCTGCGCGAAGCCGGCTTCTCGCAGGTAGCGTATGAGAACCTCACGGGCGGCATCGTGGCGGTGTACACCGCGGTCCGCTAGGCGGCCCGAGCGTTCCGTGCATGCAAATCGCGTGCATTCTTCACGACCGTCCGGTCGATGCGGCTACAATACAACGCATATGAACGTTGCGGACATACGGAGGCAGTGTATGAACGACGAGTTTTTCGACGACGAGCAAGAGCTCATGGAGGCTCAGGTCGCAGCGGCTTCCGAGGATACCGTCATCGTGGAGGACGCCGCCGCGCCGGCGGACGCCGAAGCGCCAGAGCGCGAGCCCTCCGCGCGCCGCGATGCGCCGCCGTTCTGGATGGTTCTGGCCATCGCCGCCATCTCGCTGGTGCTCGGCGTGGTGATCGGCTACCTGGTGGGAACGACGGCGACCATCTCGAAGCTCGAGAGCGAGAGCGCCCAGATGTCCCAAGCTCAGGTGGGCGCCGGCGATGCCTCCTCGGCTACGCTGCCCGATGGCCATCCCGAGCTCGCCATCAACGAGGACGGGAGCGCCTCGCTCGCCGATGACGCCTCGTCCGAATCGTAGGGGGCGGCATGGCTTTTTCGAATGACCAGAGCCGCCGCGTCCGCTCGGCGGTCGTGGTCGTCTTGCTCATCGCCGTGATCTCCATCGCCGCCGTCGTGTTGTTCGGCGGCGTTCCCGCAGCGCCCAAGGGCGATGCTCCGGCCGGCTCCGCGCAGCGGCATGCCGGCGTCCAGCAGGAAGGGCAGGCTGACGGCCACACCATGGCGGACGTCGACGCGAGTTACGGGGCGGCGGCCCAGCAGCTGCGCGCCAAGTACGATGCCAACCCGGCCGACCCCTCTACGCTGCTCAATCTGGCGAACGGCTACTTCGACTGGGGTGCGACGGCGATGACGCACGCGCAGGGGGCCGAGGACGAGCAGCACGTGACCGACTTATTCAACGAGGCCATCGGTTATTACGACCGGTACCTCGCCGAGCACCCCGGCTCCAAGTCCGCCGAGGTGGACCGGGCGGTGAGCATCTTCTATGCGGGGGACCGCGCCAAGGCTGTCGATACGCTGGAGGCGTTCGTTGCCGCAGACGCGGGTTTTGGACCCGCCTGGGCCAACCTCGGCATGTTCTACGAGGCCGACGGCCGCGTCGAGGACGCTCGCACGGCGTATGGGCGCGCCATCGAGGCGGATGCCCAGAACACCTATAACGCCCGGGCGTATGCGCAGCAGCGGCTCGATGCCCTGGACGGTGCTCCCGCGGGTTCCTCCAAGCGCTAGCGAAGCGTCCGATTCATTGATGTTCTGCAAGATAAAGGAGTAAGACATGGAACTGGTCATCGAAACCAATCCCTCGCCCGAGCGCTATCTTCTGAGCGTTGCCGGTGAAATCGATATCTCGTGTGCCGATAAGCTGCGCGAGGCCATCGATTACGCGCTGGCCCAGCCCACCGAGAAGATCGTGCTCGATTTCGCCGAGGTGTCCTATATCGACTCGACCGGCATCGGCGTGCTGGTGGGTGCGGCCCATCATGCGCACGACGGCGGCAAGGGCTTCGAGGCCGTTAACGCCCAGCCCAACGTGCTGCGCGTGGCCCAGCTGCTGGGCCTCGATCAAGAGATCGGTATCAGCGCTGCGTAAAGCCCGCGCATGTTCGCGCCCGCATCGCGTCGCGCGGGGTATACTCGTACAGTTGACTACTTGGGGGCCGCAGCGCGCAACTGCGGCTCCCTTGCATGGAGAACTCTTGGAGGCATCGTGTTTGGAATCAGTTCCACCGAGCTGATGATCATCGTGATCTTCGGCTTCCTGCTCTTCGGTCCCGACAAGCTGCCGCAGATGGGCCGTACGCTTGGCCGTGCCCTACGCCAGTTCCGCGAGACGCAGGAGAAGATGACCTCGGTCGTTCAGTCCGAGGTCATCGATCCCATGGCGGCCGCTGCGGCTGCGCCCGTCAGGCCTAAGAAGTCGGCCGCCGAGGCCCAGGCATCCGATGACGACCTCGATGCCGACCTGGCCGATGGGACCGAGGCCGCGCCGCGCCGCAAAGAGACCTTTGCCGAGCGTCGTGCCCGCCTGGCTGCCGAGAAGGCCCAGAAGGAGCAGGAGGGCGGCGAGCCTGGCGCTGCCGCTTCCGAGCCGGCCGCCGACAGCGTCCCCACGGTCGAGCCCGAACCTGAGGAGGAGCCGGCGCCCGAGGCCGAGCAGATCCGCACGACCGAGGACCTCTATGCGCGCCGCCCGCGCAAGCGCCGCGCCGTCGAGGCCGCGTCTGACGCCGACGCCGACGCCGCGTCCGTCGCCGTCGAAGAGGGGAGTGAGAACTAATGCCCATCGGACCCGCCCGCATGCCGCTGTTCGACCATCTCGGCGAACTGCGCCGCCGTCTCACCATCGTGGTCGTTTCGGTGCTCGTCGCATCTTTCGTGATGTACTTCGCCACGCCCGTCGTGATCGATATCCTGCAAGACCCCATCCGCGAGTTCGCCGACAAGTTCTATGTCATGACGGCCCTCGGCGGCTTCAGCGTCCGCTTCTCCATTGCGTTCAAGCTCGCGCTTGTCATGTGCTGCCCCATGATCATCTGGCAGGTCCTTGCGTTCTTCCTGCCGGCGCTTAAGCCCAACGAGCGCCGCTGGGTCGTCCCCACCATCCTCAGCGCCACCGCCCTGTTCTTCCTGGGCATGCTGTTCTGCTATTTCGTGATCTTGAGGCCGGCCTTCGGCTTCCTCATCGGAGAGACCGAGGCCATCGGCGCGGCCCTGCCCGATCTGGTGGACTACATCAACACCGAGATCCTGCTCATGATCGGCTTCGGTGTGGCATTCGAGCTTCCGCTTATCGTGTTCTACCTTGCGGTGTTCCATATCGTTCCGTATGTGAAGTTCCGTGAGGCCTGGCGCTATGTATACGTCGGCCTGCTCGTGGTCGCGGGCGTCGTCACGCCCGACGCCTCCCCGGTCACCATGGGCTATATGTATGCGGCCATGATCGGCCTATACGAGCTCGCCCTGTTCGTGACGCGCTTCGTGATCATGAAGCGCGACGGCAAGGCCGGCCTCAAGGAGGGCCGCCTCAGCCTGTTCGATGACGAGGACGAGGAGTAGGCGCAACCGTGCATGAGCTAGGTGTTGTGTCGGGAATCATAGATGTTGTGCTGCGTACGGCGCGCGAGGCCCAGGCTTCGCGCGTCGTCGCCGTTTCGCTGCGCATCGGCGATATGCGCGAGCTCGTGCCCGAGGCGCTTGATTTCGCGTGGCGGTCTTTGCGCGATGAGCACGAGCTTACGCGCGGCGCCGAGCTGCGCATCGAGCACGTGTCCCCTCGCAGCGCCTGCATCCGCTGCGGCGCGGAGTTCGATCACGACCGCCTGCGCTGCCGCTGCCCGATATGCGGCAGTGGACAAACGTTAACGCTGCGCGGCCGCGAGCTCGATATCATCAGCGTGGAGATTGACAGCCCCGATTGACGCGCCCGCATGCGCGCGGTTCGGGTCTCGGTGCGCGGCATGTCGACTGGCGCGCGTCCGTCGCAACGAGGTTGGAAGGTAGGCGCGCATGGCGGCTCGAACCATCGATATCGCACAGCCCGTGCTCTCGCGCAACGAGCGCATGGCAGCCGAGCTGCGTGCACGGTTCCGCGCGTCGCGGACGTTCGTGGTCAACGTGCTTTCCAGCCCCGGTTCGGGCAAGACCTCGATGATCCTGGCAACGCATGAGCGCTTGCGCGAGCGGTTTCGCTGTGCGGTCATCGAGGGCGATATCGCCTCGGATGTGGATGCCCTGGCCGTCAAGGCGGCTGGTATGCCGGCCATCCAGATCAACACGGGCGGGCTGTGCCACCTCGAAGCGGCCATGATCGGCCAGGCAGCCGATGCGTTCGACGAGGCCGTGGGCCTCGACGCCCTGGACGTGGTCTTCATCGAGAACGTGGGCAACCTGGTGTGCCCCGTCGATTTCGACCTGGGCGAGAACCTCTCCGTGATGCTCCTCTCGGTGCCCGAGGGCGATGACAAACCCTTGAAGTACCCGGGTATCTTTCAGCACGCCGGCGCGCTTCTGCTCAACAAGATGGACGTGGCGCCCGCGTTCGATTTCGATATGGACTGCTACGGTGCCGCGCTCGACGGGCTCAATCCTTGCGCGCCGAGGTTTTGCGTGAGCGCGACGCGCGGAGACGGCATGGATGCCTGGTGCGCGTGGCTGGCGGGGCAGGTGGAGGCCGCGCGCGCATAGACGGGCGCGCGCATTCGGCGCGAGGGCCGAGCGGCTTGGAGCGGCGTCGCCCGCCGCGCCCGGCGCCGGCTCGATCTTCAATGGGGGTTTGGATCTGCCCGTCCGCGCAGAAATCGTGCATGATTCGCCATCGCCGCGCAAGTCGCTATACTTCTGACATTACCTGTACGTGTAGCGAAGGAGCGACGTTGAAGCTCGTCATTGCAGAGAAGAATATCGCCGCGCAGAAGATTGCGCAGCTGCTGGCCACCGGTAAGCCCAAGAACGACAAGGTGTACAACACCCCGGTCTACCG
>NZ_JADNJJ010000080.1:0-4209 GCF_015554865.1 Collinsella sp. D33t1_170424_A12
CGAGGTCGAGGACGACGAGAAGGCCGGCGTGAAAACGGCCGAGGAACCCGATGACGGCCACTCCCTCGTCCGGGACTTCGTGTTCATCGTGATCGCCATCGCCCTGCTCAAGTTCGGCGCCGACTTCGTGGTCGACAACGCCGTCGCCATCGCCAGCGCGCTCGGCGTGAGCCAGGTCCTCATCAGCCTCACTATCGTGTCCGTCGGCACCGCCCTGCCCGAGCTGGTCACCAGCTCCGTGGCCGCCTTCAAGGGCAACGCCGACACCGCCGTGGGCAACGTCATGGGCTCCGTCATCACCAACCTGCTGCTCGTTGCCGGCGCGCCGGCGCTCTTCGCGCCCGTCGCGTTCAACCCGGTCCACAACCTCGACCTCGCACTCATCGCGATCTTCGCCGTGTGCATGGTGGTGTTCACCTTCGTGGGCCGCACGCGCACCTTCTCGCGCCGCTGCGGTCTCATCTTCGTGATGTTCTACATCATCTACCTCGCCTCCGCGATTCTGCGCTAGGCTGCGAACCGCGCGTGTATACAAGGACCACGCACACGAAAACGCCCCTGCACCTCCTTGGAGATGCGGGGGCGTTGCCATAGAGCGGGTGCGAGCGGATACGCCGCTTGGCGCTAGTTTGCAGCCAGGATAGGAGCGGCGACCTGCTTCTTGCGGGAGAGCACGCCCGGCATCCACACGCCCTCGGCCACGTCCTCGATCTCGAGGCCCTTCTGAGCGGCCGCGGTGTCGCCCTCAAGCAGCACCTGGGAGCCCTCCTCCATGATGTCGGTGAGGCACAGCACGATGCCGTCGGCGGCCTTATCGGCAGCATAGGCGCGCATGGCCTCGCGGATCTCGGGGATCATGCCCAGGGCGCGGGACTTATCGACCGTCTCGTACTGGCCGATGAGGAGCTTCTTGCCGGCAACCTCGAACATCTTGATGTCGTTGCCGACCATCTGCTCGGCGGTGAAGGAGCCGGACGGACGGGTGAGGAAGACCTCCATGCCGAACTTGACCGGGTCGACGCCGAGCTGCTCGCCGAGCTTGGCGGCGATAGCGGCATCCACGGCGGTGGCGGTGGGGCTCTTGAGCATGAGGGTGTCGGTCATCATGGCAGAGAGCAGCAGCTTGGCCTGGGTATCCGTAGGCTCGACGCCCATGACCTCGAACAGCTTGGCCACGATGGAGCAGGAGGAGCCCCAGGGCAGCGCCACGATGTGCAGCGGGGCGGCGGTGGTGAAATCGCCGAAACGGTGATGGTCGACGACGCCGAAGATGGTGGCGTTCTCAAGGCCCGCGACGGACTGGCCGGGCTCGTTGTGGTCGGTGAGGATGACGAGCTGGGCCTCGTCGCCGTCGACCGCGGGCTCGATGGCATCGATCAGCGTCGGGGCGGGAACGCCGGCGTCCTCAAGCAGCTTGGCGGACTCGGCCGGCAGCGGACCCAGGCAGCACGCGGTGTAGGTGTTGCCGGCAAACTCGACCTGGTTCAGCAGCTGGGACAGGACGACGGTGGACATGATGGCGTCGTTATCGGGGTTCTGGTGGCCAAAAACAAGAACGTTGCTCATGGGCTCCCTTTCGTTCGAACAGATGGGACTCGGATACTCACTATCCTAGCACGTTGCCTTGGCACCCACGGGGCGCACGGACGGTTCGGAGATACGGCTCCATATGCCCGCGGCGCGGGACGCCGACCGTGGGCGCGAAAGTGCGGGCGCGGCGCGGCTAGACGTTCGAGCGCTCGCGCCGCCAATGGGCCTCGACCACGTCGGCCACGGCGCCCGCGTCGTTGATATCGACGACCGGCTGATCCAGGCGCACGCGATTCGCCAGCGCGTCGTTGCACGCAAGCGCCAGCGTGCCCTCGCCCACCAGGTCGAGCGAGCTTTGGCCGCGCAGGCGGTCGACGCCGGAGCGCGCCACCACCACGTTGGCGAGACCAGCCGCCTTATAGCCTTCCACGATCACGATATCAACGTCGACGAAGCGGTCCAACAGCACATCGAGCGGCAGCTCGTTGTCGGTATCGGCGTACTCGGCATAGCGGTTCGCGCAGATAAGGCCCACATGGCGGCTGCCCGCCTGGGCGTGGCGCCATGAGTCCTTACCGGGCACGTCGATGTCGAAGCCGTGATGCCCGTGGTGCTTGATGGAGCCCACGCGCATGCCGCGCGCCGAGAGCTCGGCGATGACCTTCTCGACCAGCGTGGTCTTGCCGGAGTTCTGGTAGCCGATGAACGCGACCACGGGAGCCGGGGCGAGCGCGTGCGCTGCGGATTCGTCGTCAACCGCCGCGAACACGCACGAAAGCGAGCCGCCGTCCACGCAGGAGCGCGCGTCATCCTCCGGGGCCTCGGGCACGCGCGCCCAGGTGCCGGAACGGCCTCCCTCCTTAAGCAGCAAGCGCGTATCGACGATCTCCATGCCGCGATCGACCGCCTTGCACATATCGTAGATGGTGAGCGCCGCCACGCTCGCGGCGGTAAGGGCCTCCATCTCAATGCCCGTCACCCCGGTGATGCCGCAGGTGGCGAGCACGTGGAAGCCCACGCGGCCGTCTGCTCGCGCACCGGGGCCCTGGGCGGGAATGGGCTCGATCTCGACCTTGCTCTTGGTGATGTTGAGCGGGTGGCACATGGGGATGAGGTCGCTCGCGCGCTTGGACGCCATGATGCCGGCCACGCGCGCGCAGGCGAGCACGTCGCCCTTCTTCGCGCGGTCCTCGAGCACCATCGCCTGCGTCTCGGGATGCATGAGGATGCTCGCTTCGGCCACGGCCGTGCGCTGCGTCGCCTCCTTCTGGGATACATCGACCATGCGCACGTCGCCTCGTTCGTCTACGTGCGTGAGTTCATCGCGATACGCGTCGCGGGATGCAGCGTCTGCCATAGCGGGCTCCTTGTGCTCGAAGCGAATGTCGCCCCATTGTAGCGCCGACGCAGGCGCCGGCGCTGCAAGGGATGCCGGCGGCATCGCGCTCGCCCCCGGCAGCGCGGCGCACGGGGCGCCGCGCCGAGCGAGCTAGCCGCCGATCTGGGACATGAAGCGCTCGGTGCCCTTGATAACCTCGTGCTCGCGGGGCTTATGCGACACGGCGTCGCGCCAGATGCGCGCGACCGCATCGTCATCGCCGGCGCGCAGGGCATCGAACACCCGGTATTCGGCGTCGGAGAACAGGCAGGGACGAATGGCGCCATCGGCCGTCAGGCGCATGCGGTTGCAGCTCGCGCAGAAATGATTCGACATGGCCGAGATGAACCCCACGGTTCCAGCCGCATCGGGAAAGCGCCAGTAGCGCGCCGGACCCGCGCCCGCGGGCGCGCCGCCCTCGGCAGCCGCCTCGAGCGGCCCCATGCCCGCCGCCGCGGCCTCGGCGTCGATGCGCTCGCGCAGCTCGCGCGAGGGCACGGTGTCGCTCGCATCCCACGCCTCGGGACGCAGCTCGCCCGCCGGCCCCTCGCCGGCATCCGCAGCCCGAAAGCCGCGCTCCTCGTCGCTGCCGATGGGCATGTACTCGATGAAGCGCACGTGGACGGGCCGTTCGAGCGAGAGGCGGGCCATGCCGAATACATCTTGCTGCAGGCGGCGTACGACCACGCAGTTCACCTTCACCGGGTGAAAGCCATGCGACAACGCCGCATCGATACCAGCGAGCGCCTGCTCGACGCGGCCCAGGCGCGTGATAGCGCCAAACTGCACCGGATCGAGCGTATCGAGCGAGATGTTCACGCGATCGAGGCCGGCATCTTTGAGCGCGCCCGCCATGCGCGGCAGCAGCGCCCCGTTGGTGGTGAGCGAAATATCCTCGATACCGGGAATCTCGCGCAGCTCGCGTATAAGGGGCACGATGCGATGGCTCACCAGCGGCTCGCCGCCCGTCAGGCGGACGCTCGCGATTCCCTCGCGCGCAGCGATCCGCACGAAGCGCGCGATCTCTTCGGCGCTCAGCATCTCCTCGTGAGAACGAGGAGGCACGCCCTCGGCCGGCATGCAGTACACGCACCGGAAATTGCACTTATCCGTTACCGCGATACGCAGGTACGTGATGCCGCGTCCGCAACCGTCGACACCAGCCCCGCGCGGGCCCGCTTCGGATGCGCCGGGCGCGCCCGCACGAGACGATACGCTAGGCGCCATATGCGTCTCGGTGCTCCGCGCGACCGGCGCGCATGCCGCGCATCACCGCATCGCGCAGCTCGGGGATGCGCGTC
>NZ_JADNJJ010000081.1:0-8566 GCF_015554865.1 Collinsella sp. D33t1_170424_A12
GAAGTTCACGACGACCTCGGCGCGGCCGGTGGCGCCGCCGGTGCGGGTGATGCCGAGCTTATAGGTGGAGTCCTCGTCCATCGTCACCTGGGCGACGTCGAAGTCCAGCATGCCGGCGTCGTTGTTGTTGAGCACGGCCGCCGCATCCAGGCCGATGGCGCCCTTGTCGCCGCCCACGACCTCGATCTTCACGGTGTGCTGGCCGGCTGCAAGGGTGTCGGAGGCGTAGAGCACGGCGCTCGTCACGCGCTTGGCGGAGCGGGTGTCGATCTCGATGGGCTGGCCGTTATCGATGGTGATCTTGGCCTTGCCGTGGTTGGGGTCGAGGGTGCCCAGCAGCATGAACTTGGTGCCGTCGAAGCTGAACGTGGCGGTGGCGCCGGCGTTGCCGGTCCACATGCTGGTGCCCTCGATGAAGTCGGCCTTCTTCTCTTGGTTCCAGCCGCTCGAGGTGGTCATCTTCGTGTTGTCGATGGTGAGCATGCCCTCGGGGATGGGCGTGGGCTTCTCGAACGCCTTGGAGGTCCTGTAGGCGCCGACCTCGGAGATCTGCGCGATCTTGCCATCGAGGGTTACGAGGTCGATCTTGATGGCGGTCGCGTTCACGAGCGCGCCGCGCACGAGGCGCTTGGAGCCCACGGTGCCGCCCTTGCCGTACTCGTTCCAGGTGCCGGAGGCGTCCTTGTAGGAGACGGTGAAGCTCTTGATGCGCTGGCCGTTCTGGATGGCCTCCTCGAAGGAGACGACGTTGAGCGTGCGGGCCTCGGGGAACTCGATGAGCAGCGACTGCGTACCCTCCGCGGACTTGGCGCTCCAGAAGGTATCGTCCTTGCCGTCGAGAACCTTGCCCGGCCCGTACGCGGCCGCGTCCTCCCAGACGCTGGTGGCCTTGGCGGTGGCGGCTTCGCGGCCTTCGCCCGTGCGCGTGAGGTCGTCGGCGAAGGTCTGGGCCACGTTGCTGCCGAAGTCGAGCGTGCGCTGCTTGATCTCGTCGTCGACCGTGCCCTTGTCGTTAGGCGGAACGTTGAGGAGCAGCGGTGCGCCATGGCCGACCGAGTTGAAGTACATGTTGCTGAGCTCGACGAGGGACTTGGGGGTCTTCATGTTGTCGTGCCAGAACCAGCCGGCGGTGATGCGGGCGTCCGCCTCGGGCATGATCCACTGCTCGCCGTCGGGCGCGCCCACGCTTACCTCGGCACCCACGCTGGAGTCCTGCTGGATGTTCTTATCCCACGGCACCTCGGCGGAGCTGGGGTTCCAGTTGGCGTTCATCTTCACGCGGTTCCAGGCCGTGTCGCCGGCAAGGCCGTTCTCGTTGCCGACCCAGCGCACCTCGGACTGCTTGCCGCATTGGAAGAGGACGCAGTCGTTGCCCTCGAGCTCCTTGATGGTCTTGGCGAAGCGTTCGAAATCGTAATCCTGGGCGTCCGCGCCCGTGCCCTTGGCGCCGTCCATCCAAACCTCGACGAACTTGCCCTTGTTGCCGTACTTCTGGTTGCCCAGGATCTCGCGGAGCTGGCTGTCGTAGAAGGCGTTGTAGTTATCCTTGTTGCCGTCGGAGTTGCCATAGGTGGGCTCGTGGATATCCCAGGGGGAGAGGTAGAGGCCCATGTCGACGTCGTACTTCGAGCAGGCGGCGGAGAGCTCGGCCAGGATGTCGATCTTGGACGTGGTGCTGCCCATGTCGTAGTCGGTGGACGGGCTGTCCCAGATGCAGAAGCCGTCGTGGTGCTTGGCGGTGACGATCAGGCGCTTGAAGCCGGCCTCCTTGATCATCTCGACATAGCCGTCCGCATCGAACGAGGTCAGGCGGTTCATGTATTCGGTAGCCGTCGGCCTGCCCTTGCCGTAGTCGGTGCCCCATTCCACGCCCGAGAACGTGTTGGGTCCGAAGTGGCAGAATGCCGCCAGCTCTTCTTTGGCGTACTTGTACTGGCCGCCGTTGGGCTTTACGGCGTCTTGCTCCGGGGCCGTGGCGACGGTGCCGCCGAGCTGGCTATCGCCAACCCATGTTTCTGCATAAGCGGCTACGGGCAGCGCGAGCGACGAGCAGAGTCCGGCCATGACGGCGAGTCGCGCAAGGTTGCTACGGTGCATGTTCCTCCCATCCGTTGCTGTCGGATAACCGACAGGGGCTTGATGTGCGCGGGCGCCGGTAGACGATGGTTCCGCGCATAGAGCAGCATTGTGATTGAGGGGGTACCGAACTGTTACAGGCGGTCGGTGGGCGCGTTGAATTCTAACCTGAATGGTGGGTTGTTTTTGCAGCGGGTCCTTTCGTGTAAAACGTATCGAGCGATGCCGCCTCGCGTGGGAAACGCCTTCGAGCGGGCGCGGGCGGCCTGTTCTCGGCTGGCGGGGTCCGCGGTGGTCGCGGTGGCGCTCCGGTGCGGCTGATACACTGGTGAGGGTATCGGACGGGCGCGGGCGATGGACTTCGCCCCGGCACCTGCGTTTGCGGGGCGCGTCCGGCCGGGGAGCGCCCGACGGCCGGGCGCTATCGTCGAAGCGGAGCGGAAGGGGTGTGCATGGAGCGGTTCGCGCACTATATGTATGTGCTCGCATGCGGTGATGGCAGCTATTACACGGGCTATACCACCGACGTCGACGCGCGCGTGGCGGCGCATGCCGCGGGACGGGGCGCGCGGTACACGCGTGCCCATGGACCGGTGCGCCTGCTGGCTTCGGCGCGCTTCTATTCGAAAGCGCGGGCGATGCGCGCCGAAGCGCTCTTCAAGCGCCTGTCGCGCGAAGCCAAGGAGGCGCTGCTCGCTGCGGCCGCCGCGGAGTCCCTCGAGTGCGTGCTCGAGCGCTCCTTGCCCGGTTTCGGCGGCGAAGACGCCGTCGAGTTCGTCTGCCGCAGGCTTTCCCAGGAAGCCGATCCCTCGTACCGGGCCTTCATGGCGCCGCTCGTCCCCACGGTGGATGCAGGGCGTTTGGTTGGCGTGCGCACGCCGGCTGTACGCGCGATCGCGAAGGAGGCCGCCTGCCGCGATGATGCGCCGACGTTTCTGCGTGCGCTGCCGCATCGGTTGTTCGAAGAGAACCAGGTACATGCGTTTATGCTGGGACGGATGCGCGACTACGATGCCGCCCTGCCGCTGTACGAGCGGTTCTTGCCGCACGTGGACAACTGGGCGACCTGCGACCAGCTGCCGGTGCGCGTGTTGGCTGCCGATCCGTCGCGTACGTTGGAACGGGTATCGTGGTGGCTCGCGTCGGGCAGGTGCTATACCATACGGTTTGGTATCGGCGTGCTTATGCGGTTGTTTTTGGACGAGCGTTTCGAGCCGCGATTCTTGCAGATGGTCGCCGACGCGCGCATGCCCGAGGCTCCCGTGCGGCCGGAGGCGGAATCGGACGCGTATTACGTCGACATGATGCGCGCATGGTATTTCGCCGAGGCGCTGGCCAAGCAACGGGAGACGGCGTTGCCGTATCTCGAGGCTCGCGGCGAGGCGGCGCTGCTGGACGAGTGGACGCGCAGGCGGGCTATCCAGAAGGCGGTGGAAAGCAGGCGTATCGCGCCCGATTTGAAAGACCATCTCCGAACGTGTCGATAGGGCGGCGCGGGCGCATGGGGAGTCGAGCAGCGGCTCCGGGGATGCGCGGGCGTCGCGATAGGGAAAGGAAACAATGGTGAACGAGGATTTCGAGAAGATCATGGAGGCCGCGCGCCAGCAGTTGACCGATGGCGATGCGCCCGCGCCGCGAGCGATGGCCGAGGCCGAGCGCTGCCTGTCGAGGGGCGATGCCAAGGCGGCCGTCGAGCTGCTGCTGCCGTTGTGCGAGCAGCTGTTCGAGGTCGGGAAGCACGCGGTCGAGGACGACGAGGCCCAGCCGACGTACTTCGACCTGGATAACATCGTCGAGCAGGTGCTGCTGGTCGATACGATGAAGCCCGAACGCGAGCTCAGGCCGACGCTCCTGCCGTTCGTGCACACCTACGCGCTCTGCGCGTTCGCCCTGCATGCCGAGGGCCGCTACGAGGAGGCTGCCATCTGGCTGCAGCGCGCGCTCGTGTGGAATCCCGTGCAGCCGCATCTGTACTTCGAGATCTCCGAGGCCTTCAAGAAGATGGGCCGGTTCGACCAGGCCGACGCTTGGATCGACCGCGCGTACGTGGTGTGCGCCGACCCGCTGGCGCTGGCGCGCTGGTATCGCGCCAAGAGCTTCTGCGCGGTGGAGCGCGAGGAGTATGAGCTGGCGGCGGCCGAGCTGCTGTTCAGCACCGCGTTCGAGCAGTCGCCGGCGGTGACGTCGGAGCTCGAGTACCTCAAGACCGAGCGCGGGCAGGACTTCACCGACATGGATCGCGAGACCGTGGTCCGCACGCTGCAGGAGCATCACCTGCCGCTTGGTCCCAATGAGGCCGCGCTGCAGGCGCTTGCCACCTCGGTCGCCATCGCGCGCGAGAACGGTGATCTGCCCACGGCCCGCGAGTGCGCCCTGCGCCTGTATGGCCTGACGGGCGACGACTCCGCCAAGGAACTCTACGACTCGCTGGTCGAGGAGTAGGGTTCGGTAGCCTTACGGCTGCGTTTTGCATACAGCTACCCGACGGGGCGAGGCGGCGGATTGCCGTCTCGCCCCGTCGTCCGTGTCTGGTATACACTGTCGAGGTGCAAAGATGTGCCGCCGTGTGCGCGGTGCTGGTGAGGGGGGCGTTATGAAGATCACCGTTGTCGCCGTGGGCAAGCTCAAGGAGCGCTTTTGGACGGATGCGTGCGCGGAGTACGCCAAGCGCTTGCAGGTGTTCGCAACGGTGAAGCTCGTCGAGGTGCCCGATCGCGATCCGGCGAAGTTCGGCGGTGAGGACAGCGCGCGTGCGCTGGAAGGCAAGGGCGTGCTGGCGGCGATCCCCGAGCGCTCGCATGTCATCCTGTTGGACATCGGAGGTACGGAGCGCTCGAGCGAGCAGATCGCCGAGCGCCTCGATGGGCTGATGACGCGCGGCACGAGCAACATCACGTTCGTTATCGGCGGATCGTGCGGGGTATCGCAGGACGTGCGCGCCCGCGCCGACGAGCGCCTGTCGTTCGGGCGCATCACGCTGCCGCACAACCTCGCGCGCGTGGTGCTGCTCGAGCAGGTCTACCGAGCCTTCAAGATCATGCGCGGCGAGCCGTATCATAAGTAGGCGGCGGGGCGCTGCGAAGCGCGTTTGCCGTTGCGCGCGGTCGTGCGTCGCGTTCAGGTGGGCGCGCGAGGATGCGGCCGGCTTTTCCCGACGTTGCTCGGCTGCGCGTTTCGTTAACTGTCCACTGCGCGGTACTCCCTTTCGCCTTTTCCGACCTACCATGATCGCATCGCAAGGAGAAGGGGAAGCCATGAGTTCGTTTAAGCGCTATATCCATGTTGAACGCCTCGATTCCGATGAGTGCGCTGGCTTGCTGGAGAACGATGGCATCTATGTGACCGCAAAGGTGGATGGATCGAACGGCAGCGTCTGGTGGGACGGCGACGCGCATCGCCTTGCCTGCGCATCGCGCAATAACGTACTTGACCTCGATGCGGACAACGCGGGGTTCTGCGCCTGGTGCGCGACGCCTGGCGAGGAGCGCGATCGCTTGATGGCGTTTTGCGAAGGGCGCCCCAATCTGGTGGTGTTCGGAGAGTGGATGGGGCAACGCGTCTTCACCGGTGCGTTCAAGGGCTATGATGCGCGCGCTTTGGACACGCTCGTGATCTTCGATGTGTTCGACAGGGAGCTCGACGAGTACCTGCCCGATGCGTGCTGGCGCCCGATGCTTGCGAAGGCCGGGTTGGAGCGTTGGTTCGTTCGAGTGCTGGCGGTCCTCGACCATCCAACGGTCGACGACGTGGTGCGCATCGGCAAGGAGAATGATTTCCTGCTCGAGGGAACGGGCGTGGTCGGAGAGGGCATCGTGTGCAAGGCTCCCGGTTGGCGCAACGCATATGGGCGTCAGGCGTACGGCAAGATCGTGCTCGACGAGTTCAAGTGCCAGCGCAAGCTGTCGCGCAAGTCGATCGATGTGGAGCGCGAGATCGTGCTGCAATACATGACCGATGCCGAGATGGCGAAGAGCGTGGCGAAGGTATGCCGTGCTTGCTCGGTGGATGCGTTCGACACGACGAGCCGCAAGATGGTGGGCATGCTGCAGAGCATGTGTTGGCGAGACCTGCTCGACGAATGCGCCAACTGGGTCAAGAAATATAAGAAGCCTACGGTGAATTTCGGACAGCTCTCGGGTGCGTGCAATGCTCGCGTTGCAGACTACGTGAGCGAACACTGCGGCTAACGTGAAGCTGCGGTGCGGCGATGGCGGCCGTCGGCTTGCATAGGACGGCTGCCCGCCGCGTGGTGCGGACGGGATCGGAACGCCGTGGGCTGGTTGCCCGATGCGGGTTGCGACCTGTCCGCACCTGGTGCGGGCGCGACTTGTTCGCGCTATGACGTAAAGGAGTTGCATGCAGGATGTTGGAAATATCGGGATCATATGAGACCGCCGTCGCGTTCGCGAG
This sequence comes from Collinsella sp. D33t1_170424_A12, assembly GCF_015554865.1. Lineage (NCBI taxonomy): Bacteria > Bacillati > Actinomycetota > Coriobacteriia > Coriobacteriales > Coriobacteriaceae > Collinsella > Collinsella sp. D33t1_170424_A12. The sequence continues at coordinate 6,487 of NZ_JADNJJ010000081.1, forward strand.
CGTTATCGAGGACGAGGCAATCGAGCAGGTGCGCGCGATGTGCGACCAGCCTTTCGCGCAGGGCGCCCATGTGCGCATCATGCCGGACGTCCATGCGGGAAAGGGCTGCACCATCGGCACCACGATGCACGTGACCGATAAGATCGTGCCCAACATCGTGGGCGTCGATATCGGGTGCGGTATGTACGTGGTCGAGCTGGGCGCCGATCCGCTCGATCTGGCCCGGCTCGACGACGTGTGCCACCACATCCCGTATGGCGCGCGCGTATGGGACTGCCGCAAGGAGAAGTTCGACCTCGAGCAGCTGCGTGCATACCGCCAGCTCAAGGATGTGAAGCGCATCCATAGGAGCCTGGGTACGCTGGGCGGCGGCAATCATTTCATCGAGGTGGATGTTGCGCCGGACGGTACCCAGTATCTGGTCATCCATAGCGGAAGCCGCAACCTGGGCACGCAGATCGCCACGTATTACCAACGGCTGGCAATCGAGCTGCACCAGGGTAAGGAGGAGTACTTCGAGCGCAGGGACGCGCTCATCGCCGAGTACAAGGCCCAGGGCCGCCGCTCCGAGATCCACGAGGCGCTGAAAGAGCTGGCATGGAGCGCTCGCGAGCCCGATGCGCCGGAGGACCTCTGCTGGCTCTACGGTTCGTATGTGGACGATTACCTGCACGATGTCGCTGTATGCCAGGCGTATGCCGCGCGCAATCGAGAGGTGATGGCCGAGATCATCCTTTCGGGCTTGGGCCGCGAGGCTGCCAGCGCGTTCCACACCGTCCACAATTACATCGATGTGGACGAGATGGTGCTGCGCAAGGGCGCGATCGCCGCGCATGCCGGCGAGCTGGTGCTCATTCCCATCAACATGCGCGACGGCAGCATCTTGGCGCGCGGCCTCGGCAACGCCGAGTGGAATGAGAGCGCGCCCCACGGGGCGGGCCGCCTGATGTCGCGCACGGCCGCTCGCGAGCGACTGAGCGTGTCGGAATTCGCACGCCAGATGAAGGGCGTCTACACCACCTGCGTAAGCGAGCGCACGCTCGACGAGGCGCCCATGGCGTACAAGTCGATCGACGATATCCTGGGCAACCTGGACGAGACGGTCGAGGTCGTCGACATCCTCAAGCCCGTGTTCAACTTCAAGGCCATGTAATACGGGGTTTGATAAGGCGGCCGCAGGACAGTGGTTTTCCGGCATGCTGTGTCGGCGATTTCACCGCTGCGGCCCTCGCGTTGTTTAGTATGAAGCCCAGAGCGTTCGAAGCAAGCCCAACGGCTCCGGACGCTCTAGATGGATGGTTTTAGAAATCGCCGGGAATTCAGGCACGTGACCCCGCCCCTTATTCCTCGCCGGCGCGGATGCGGCGATGGTGCTCCTGCACGGCGATGCGCGCAGCCCGCTGGCCTTCGATTGCCTGCTCGAGCTGGCGGCCGTAGTAGGTGAGGCCGTCGTCGATGAGCGTGTAGTAGCCAAGCTCGGCTTCGGTGTACAGCGAGAGCGCGGCCTCGGGGTTGGGTTCGAGCCTGCCCTCGATGCCGTGCAGGAGGTAGTCGGCCATGTGGTGCGCGGCGCGCGCCGTGAGGGGCGGCTCGCCGGCATGCTTGTATGCGTTGACGTACATGCACCAGGCGGTGAACTCGCTTTTGCGCACGCCCCTGCCGCTGGCGTAGAGGTCGCCGAGCTTCCAGTAGCCCTCGGGGTTATTCGCCATAAGGGCGCCGAAGGCATAGCATTCGTACGCGCGGGCGTAATCGCGATTCGTGCCGCGACCGTAGTAGTACATGTAGCCGAGGTTGATGGCCGACTGCGCATCCCCGCGCGCCTTGCCGAGCTCGTAGAGATCGATAGCGATGGCGTAGTCTTCGGGCGACCCGACGTTCGGCGCGTCGTGGTAGAAGTTCGCAAGGTTGCAGCAGCAGCCGGCGTGCCCGCAGGCCACGCCGTGTTCGTACATGCGCATGATGAATTCGCGCAGCAGGGGGTCGTCCTTAAGGCGCTCGTATGCCGGCGGGTTGCCGAAGAAGCTTTCGCACATCTCGTCGAAGTCTTCTTCTATGGCGTTGACGAAGGCCAGGTAGA
>NZ_JADNJJ010000082.1:0-3641 GCF_015554865.1 Collinsella sp. D33t1_170424_A12
CGTCAGGGATTCGAACCCTGGACCTTGGGATTAAGAGTCCCCTGCTCTAGCCAGCTGAGCTAACGATCCAACTATGTCAACTTCAAGAGGAAGCGTGGGGTGGGTAAAGGGACTCGAACCCTCGACCTACGGGACCACAACCCGTCGCTCTAGCCAACTGAGCTACACCCACCATGTCTTCACTCGCGCGAAGCGCTAGGCTATTATGCAACGGAATTCTCCGCGATGCAAGCGAGAATTTCGAAAAAGTTTGGGAATCACCCTGCAAACGGGATTTCCGCTGGTCAAGAGCGAGCGCTTCCCCGCTTTCCCAACCGACGAGCAAGGCAGCGCATGGCAACGCCAAACGCCGCGCCCATGCAATCGAGCAGCACATCGGACACCATGCCGGCTCGCCCGCTCACGAACAGCTGGATGGTCTCGTCGAGCGAGGGCACAAGGACCAATACCGCCGCGCTCGCCAGCATCGCACGCCGATCGCACGTCCCCAAGCCGTCGAGGGCCTGTGAAACGCAAACTCCCAGCAGGGCGTATTCGGTAAAATGGCCGATCTTTCGAATAACGAAGTTGGTCATCCACTCGTAGGGCAAACCGACCATCTGCAGAGCGCCGTGGACGAGGTCGAGAACCGCGTGGCTGGCCTCCCCGCTCTGCATGCCGGGAACCAGCGAATTGCCCCAGATGAACGCGCACATAACCAGCGAGGCAAACACCCAGGGCCAGCGAATCGATATCTTGGAGCGCATCTACGGCTCCACCTTCAAAGCGGGCATAGAGGCCGTGCCGCCCTCGATGACGCTCAGATATTCGCGGCCGGCTTTGCGCGCCGACGCCGCTCCCCCGCCCGCATCGGACGATGCCGCACCAAGATCCGAAGCGGCGCCCGCTCGGTGCGCATCGGCCGAAAGCGGGGGCAGGTCCTCCTCTAGAATGGCGATGGCCGCGGCCCACATCGCCTCATGGCCGCTGTAGTCCACCATAACCACCTCTTGCACCGCATCGTCGCCGTCGATCGGGCCGCCATTGGCCGCACGGGCCGCAAGCTCTTCCGCCGCTGACGCGAGTGCTCTCGCCGCATCCAGGGTCGAAGCGTCTTCCGCCGCATCCTTGCGATCGCACGCCTGGCCCGACGGCAGCGTATCGGACGACGCCGCAGCCACGTCCTCGACAGCCGAAGCGGGAAACACGCCCGAAGGCTCGTCAAGCTCTATGGCGTCGCAGGCAAGCTGGGCCGTCATCTGGGCCATGGCGAGCTCCTCGGCATCGAGCTGCATCATTCGCTGCGCCTCTATGGCCGCATCCACGGCAGCCTGGTCCATCGCGGATGTCGGCGACCCGCTTTCCATCAGCGCAACCGGGTTCGTCACGCCAGCGCTCGGATCGACGTCCGAATCCGGAGAGGGAGCAGAGCCCGCTGCGCGAGCAAGCTCCTCGAGCGCGATCTGATAGATGTCCTTCGACGTAGCGGCGTCGCAGCTCACGGGAGAATCCTCTTCGAGCAGGCGATCGATCTCGGCCCAGGCCTCGGCCTCGCTCAGCGCATCGACCGCACGCGAGATAACCGGAACGGAATCATCTTCGCGACGACGGAAGATCCCCGTAACTCCAAGCTGGTCCTTTTCTGCGACCCGCGGCTCTGGCTGCGCCTCCTGCTCGCTCTTCTCGGCAGCGGCGCCGTCCTTCGCCTCGTAATATGCCGACGTCAAGGCATAGGCGCCCATACCTGCAAACGCGCCCAGCGCAAACGGAAGGCCCGCGGTGCGCACCGCGTCATGAGCCGCCTCGAACGGCAGCGTGGCTGCATAGGCAACCAGCGGCACCGCCAGCGCAAAACCGCTGGACACCGCGACCACCGTTGAGCGATGCGCATGCTGTTGTGATGCCATGGGGTTCCTCCCGCCTGATAAACGATGCATCTATCCGGCAGCCGCCGCAACGGCCACCCGCAACGCCCGCGAGGAGAAGTGGTGAGGCGAGCCCGAGGGCGCGCCACGCGTGCAACGGATTGGAGTTCGTTTCATCTGTGTGTTTCCGTCGCGAACATTACCCGCTATTATGCGAGAACCCGCGGGTATTTGCAATAAAACACGCCGCGTCCGGCGCCCGCCCGTCCGTATGGTGCGCCGCGCTTTCGGGAACAAGAACGTATGCCGAACACCTTCTACGCAAAAGGATGAACCATGAAGCATATCGCCATCGTAACGGGCGCCTCATCGGGGCTGGGTCGTGAATTCGTTCTCAGGCTCGACCGCGGCGAGATGGGCCCGCTCGACGAGATCTGGGTCGTCGCGCGACGCGCCGAACGTCTCGAGGCGCTCGAGCGCACCTGCGCCACCGCCATTCGCGGCTTTTGCCTCGACCTTACCCAATCGGACTCGTTCGACGCCATCGAGCACGCCCTGCAGGAACGCGACGATGTCAACGTGGCGCTGCTCATCAACAATGCGGGCTTCGGCTCCTTCGGAGACTTCGCCCATCAGGACGCAAACGCGTCCCGCGGCATGATGCAGCTGCTCATGCAGGCCCCGGTCGAACTCATCTACCGCAGCCTCCCCTTCATGCACGAAGGGTCGCGCATCATCAATATCGCCAGCGTGGCGGCATTCGTCCCCCAGCCCCGCCTGGCTGTCTACTCCGCAGCCAAACGCTTCATCCTGGAACTCTCCCGCTCCCTCGATGCCGAGCTGCGCGAAGTCGGCATCCATGTAACCGCCGTGTGCCCCAAGTTCATGAAGACCGAATTCCTCGACGCCCCGGGCGACGACGAGGCGGCGCGCGCGATGACCATCATCGGATTCGAACGCATCGCCGACGTCGCACACGCCGCGCTCAAGGCCTCCCGCACGGGCAAGAGCCTGTGCATCCCGGCGCTCGACATGAAAGCCCTCTACGCCATCTCTCGCATAGCCCCCTACGAGCTCGCCCTCAAGATCGAGCGCGCCCTGGGCGTCTTCTAGCGCCCGGCCTTTCTCGCGATACCTTCCGTAAGCACGACGCCCTGCCGTATACCAATACACGGCAGGGCGTCGTCATATGACCAACGAAGGAACGGAGCTTTACATGACCTCGTGATCGGCCGCCTTCTTCGCAGAGCGAATCAGGAACTCCTGGTTGGTATCGGTCCCCTTCAGCCCCTTGATGAACGCCGCGGCGGCGCGCTCGGTATTGTTCATGTTTGCCAGGATGCGGCGGATGCCCCACACGAACGGCTGCATGCTCTTCTCGACCAGCAGGTCCTCGTTGCGCGTGCCCGACTGGACCGGATCGATCGCGGGGAAGATACGACGATCGGCCAGGTCGCGGTCGAGCTTGAGCTCCATGTTGCCGGTGCCCTTGAACTCTTCGAAGATGACCTCGTCCATCTTGGAACCCGTATCGACCAGTGCAGACGCCAAGATCGTAAGCGATCCGCCGTTCTCGATGTTGCGGGCGGCGCCCAGGAACCGCTTGGGCGGGTACAGCGCGGCCGAGTCCACGCCGCCGGACAGGATGCGGCCGGACGCGGGAGCCGCGAGGTTGTAGGCACGCGCGAGGCGCGTAATGGAATCGAGGACCACCACGACGTCCTCTCCCATCTCGACCAGGCGCTTCGCGCGCTCGATCACGAGCTCGGCCACGCGCGTGTGGTTGTCGGCGGGCAT
>NZ_JADNJJ010000012.1:0-17221 GCF_015554865.1 Collinsella sp. D33t1_170424_A12
AGCTGCATCACCGCGCCGGTGTACTCGGGAGGCACGATAACCTTTGCCTTGAGATACGGCTCCTCGATGCGATCGATGCGGGTGGCATCGGGCAGATCCTGAGGGCTGCGGACCTCGACCATGGAGCCATCGGTCATGTAGACGTGATAATCAACGGAGGGACTCGTCGCAATGAGGGCGAGGTCGAATTCGCGCTCCAAGCGCTCCTTGACAACTTCCATATGCAGCAAGCCCAGAAAACCGACGCGGAATCCGAAACCGAGCGCCACGGAGGTCTCGGGGCTCCATGTCAAAGAGGGATCGTTGACATGGAGCTTCTCAAGCGCGTCGCGCAGGTTCTCGTAATCCTTGTTGTCGATAGGAAACAGGCCGGTGTAGACCATGGGCTTCGCCTCGCGATAGCCCGCAAGGGGCGCGTCGCAGGGTCGAGAGGTCATGGTAAGCGTATCGCCCACGTGCACGGCTTCGGGGTTCTTCAAGCCGGTAACAACAAACCCGACCTCGCCCACGGTAAGTGCGTCGACCGGCGTCTCGGCAGGACGCTTAACTCCCACGCCATCGACCAAGAAGCTCTCGCCGCCCTGCATCATGCGCAGGGTATCGCCCTTTTTGATCGCGCCGTCGAAGACGCGCACGGTTGCCACGACGCCTCGGTATTCATCGAAATACGAATCGAGGATAAGTGCCTTGAGCGGTGCATCGGGATCGCCCTGGGGTGCGGAAACGAGGTAGACGATCGCCTCGAGCAGGTCATGAATACCCTCGCCCGTCTTACCCGATACGCACACGGCATCGTCAGCAGGAATCGCGAGCTCGTCTTCGATTTCAACCTTCACCTCATCGGGATGAGCCGAGGGGAGATCGATTTTGTTAATGGCGGGAACGATATCAAGGTCAGCGTTCATCGCGAGCGTGGCGTTGGAGACGGTCTGAGCCTCGACGCCCTGCGTGGCATCAACAACAAGAACCGCGCCCTCACAGGCAGCAAGCGAACGCGAAACTTCGTAGGTGAAGTCGACGTGGCCCGGCGTGTCGATGAGATTGAACTGATAGGTCTTCCCGTCGTCGGCATCATACATAACGCGAACAGCATTACTCTTGATGGTGATGCCGCGCTCGCGCTCGATATCCATAGTGTCCAACAGCTGCGACTCCATGTCGCGTTCTTCAACGGTGCGCGTAAGCTCGAGGATACGGTCGCTGATGGTGGACTTGCCATGATCGATATGAGCGATGATGGAGAAGTTCCTGATATGTGAGGTATCTAAAGTATTCATGCGAGCTATGATACCGCATGCCCACGGCCATAGGCGAGTACCGAAACGTGCACAAATCACGTAGATTCACGTCTATTCCACAGTGTTCTCGTTCCCCTTCCGTACATTCGGTGCTATACTCTCCTGACTGTATGACCTCAACCGTGTCTCAGAGGCCGGATACAAAGGCTTTTTTAGAAGAACTCGAAAGGAAATCTACAAGTGGCAAACATCAAGTCTCAGAAGAAGCGCATCCGCACCAATGAGATCGCTCGCGTTCGCAACAAGGCGATCCGCTCCGAGCTCAAGACGCTTGTTAAGCACGTTCACACCGCTGTGGAGGCTGGCGACAAGGAGGCCGCACAGGCCGCAGCCACCCGCGTGTACCGTGCCCTCGACAAGGCTGCAGCCAAGGGCGTTATTCATCGCAACCAGGCTTCCAACCGTAAGTCCGGCGTTCAGAAGCTCGTCAACAAGATCGCCTAATATAAACCGTACATAGAGCTTTTATTAGGGTCTCGCCATGCGAGACCCTTTTTATTTTCAAAGTGCACGACGTTCCACGCATACGGAACGAACCATCACGATCGAATACACCAGAATTAGCGCGACCGATACGGGGGCTTCGTGCCCAACGATGCGCCAGCAGACGAATCTCCGCCTACAAGCCCCATCACCCAGATGCGCAAGGCGAGCTCGGAGTCGCGCGAACCCTTCAAAGCCATCTCGACATCGACCGCATCGTGAAGCGCGTTCGTCAGCTCCAACATCGAGAACTTACGAGACCATTTCACATGATTTTTAACCTGCCAACTCTGCAGTCCAAGAACCTCGGCCAACCTGCCACCCTCGCCGCGGGCATCAAGCGCCTTCGCGATGATAAGCTCGCGGAGACGACCAACAATCAACGTGAACGTTCTTATTTCGCTGCGCGCAGGCTGCAATGACAACTGCTCCAGTACGGAAGATGCATTTCGAGAGGCGATAGCATTCAACAAGTCCCACGGCTTGGCCTCGGCAGTCCGTACGACATAACGCTCGACATGCTCCTTCTCAATCATTGGAACTTGAGCTATCTCGATTAGCTTTTGAAGCTCGCTCACAAGCAAACGAGTATTCTCCCCGACCCTGCTAACCAGCTCCTCAGCTGCAACTGGATTGATGCGCCCGTTATACCGTGGTGCGATCTTGCACAAGTACCCAGATAGTTCCCGCGTCTTCATAGGCGAGCAATCAATAGCAGCTTTTGCACCGAGTTTGGCCACGGCCTTGTACAGACGCGTGGACTTTGGGAGGCGGTCGGCAATAACGAGACACACCGTGCTTGGCGAAGGTGCGGAGAAATACTCGACGAGAGGCTCGCTCACCGTTTTTGGCAGCTTATCGCAACCATACAGGATTACAAGTCGAAACTCCGTCCCCATGGGAAGCGTATTCAACGAAGCGATGATGTCATCGATCTGCGGATCGCGATTCATGTCCCGTTCATCGAGATTGAAATCGGCCATACCAGTCTGCTCAAGACGAGCCTTCAGTCGTGAAACGTACTCGGACCGGCGATATTCATCGGAACCTACAAGCAGGTATCCAGGCAGCAATTCCTGAGCAGTCACGTATGCAATCCTTTCGCAGCCAGCAGCTGTCATCATCGCCCTATTGTATCGAATTGGCCCGCCGCGTGCGAAGCCGAAGGCCTGCTGATGTGGGCCGGATAGTAACATCGCCCACATCCCGCGTGCAATAGAAACCAGCGCCGTACTCCACAACCGTATCAATGGCCTTTGAATTAGGATGGCCGTAACGATTGCCCGCTCCCGCACTGGCGATAGCGACTTCAGGATCGAGCTCATTCATGAGAGTCGCGTCAACCGAATCGCGTGACCCATGATGACCCATCTTCAGTATCGATATATTACCTGCCGAGCGCGCATATTCATGCTCCTCGTTAACCTCGGTGTCCCCCGTCAGAAGAATTTGCTGGTCTTGGCCAAGCTCGTCACATACAACCGAGAACACCAACGATTCAGAATTCTCCTCGCCACCAACGCGAGACAGCGGCCATAGGACGCTGCATGAAAACGAACCGACCTTCAAGCGATCGCCCGCTGACACCTCTTCCACGCTACCGTTTTCCATAAAGGTAAATAGTTCGGACGGGACATTATCACTCGCCCCGTGCGCGACAACAAGCTGCCGCACGGGGAGCTGCCGCATAACAGCAGGCAATCCTCCCCAGTGGTCGCGATCCCAATGCGTCACCACAACGGCATCAAGCTCATAGACATGATTACGAACGAGCGCGCGCAGCGTCGCCTCATCAACTCCCGCATCCACGAGAACGGTGCGGTCGCCATCTCTGATGAGAATGGCATCCCCCTGGCCAACATCCAATACAACAACCTCCGCAGGGGCGAATACATTCCATCGAGCATAATCGCCCGCGAAAACGACGAGCCCCACCGCCAAACCAGCAAGCAACCCGCGCAGGCATAACGGCCGCCACTTCATGTAGCACCATGCACCGGCGGCATATAAAAGCACGCCCGTCAGAACGCCCGATTCCACAGCGATCGACGCCCAGGGCACCTCTGAAAGAGCCCGGGTAAGAAATAAGGCAACATCCCCTACCATGGCGAGCGGCGCCAACAGCCAGGATCCACTCCCCGTGTACATGGCGATTGGTGCCAGGATCAGACCAGCGGTCAACATGCAAGTAAACAACGGGGCGACCACGATGTTCGCAACCGGTGAAATGAGCGAAAGAGAGCCGAATACGGGCATAACGATGGGAGCCGTCCCCCATTGAGCCGCCAGGGTGATGGAAACCTGATCGGCCAAGCCATCTGGTATATGCCAATTGCACAGCGTTGAACGAAGAACGGGCGCTACAAGCATGATAAAAAGAACGCTCGCCAAGGAAAGCTGAAACCCTACATCAAACACGACTCCGGGATTCATCAACGCCAGAATTCCAGCCGCCAACGCCAAGCCCGACAAAGGATGAGCTCGCCGTCCGAGCAGCCGGCACGCTGTCGCACAGGCAACCATTACAAAACTTCGAACAGCCGAGGGCGAACCGCCGGTAAACATGGTGTAGATGAACATAACTGCTTGCAGCAAGACCAGCCTCGTTCGAAAGCACATCGGAAGTTTGAGCAACGAGGAGCCCAGGAGCGAAACGATACACGCAAGGTGGCCGCCGGACACAGCAATCAAATGCGTTAAGCCCGTTTGAGAAAACCACTCCATGGATTCATCGCTCGACAGCTCCGTCGTCCGTCCGCACAGAAGTCCAGCCAACAACGCTCGCGCCGGATCCGAGGCAGGATTAATAGCTTCAAGCAACTTAGCCCGAAACGCCTCGATACGCGATGGCCGATGCTCCACATCAGACACCGATACCGCACGCAACACCCCGGAGGCGCCTTTCATAAAAAGCGAACGACCCCATCCGTTGCCAGGCAGTTTCGATAGACGGCCCGCAACGGTACAAAGGGTCCCGGCCCCAAGCGGCTCCTCGGTCTGCAGCCAAACCTTCATTCTGCTGCCATCGAGTTCAATTGATGCAACAGATCCACTCCCGTACGAGCCTGGCTGGGGGTCACCGCGAACCAGAACGGCGGCACGAAACGAGGACGCATCGCTAACAGCACCCCTTGCCCGGTCAATGCCTATGACCCAAAACAAACACGCAATGCTAGCAAGAAGTGCTCCCAGCAAGAATGACATGGAATTCGCTTGCAACCTAGACCCGCGTGCATAATGAAGCATCAAGATAACTACCGCGCACGAGCACGCAGCGGTGACCAGGCACGCAGCACGCGGGCAAGCGTTCAGGACCCCTGCATACTCGCGCCAAGACATCTCGGCAACAATAGCGGACACCAACAACACACCTATGGCACCCATGCACCATACAGGCATAAGCGGTCGCGGACCCAGTACATCGCTACGCACATCCTGTGGCGCGAGCGTCATAGGCATACCTGGTCCTTCAGCTTGGCAAACTTTTTCTCCCCAATGCCATCGACCAGCATGAGGTCCTCAAGCTTGGAGAATGGACCGTTCTCGTCTCGATGATCGACGATAGCCTGCGCAGTGGCCGGGCCAACACCGGGCAGCGCATCAAGATCGGTCATAGTTGCGCTGTTGATGCTGATCAGAGCCGCAGAGCTCGAAGGCGATGGACCCCCTCCGGCTTCCGAGGGCTGAGATGCAACCTGCATATCGTCCGCCCGGGGCACATACACCTTCTGGCCGTCGACAACCAGGGATGCTCGATTGAGCGAGGAGAGAACGGCGTCATCCATCAATCCGCCTGCAGCCTCAAGCGCATCCTGCACCCGCGCGCCCTCGGGAAGTTGATACACGCCGGGTGCCCGCACCGCACCGCCCACATCCACATACAGCAATATCGGTTCGGGCTCCTGAGCCTTCGAATCATCTTCCGCCATCGATGAATCCGCATCGGGAACGACAAGCTGCTCCTCAGCTGGGTTCGCAAGAAATATTCCCGCCAGCACGGCAAGCAAGGCGGCGCCACATGCAACGGCCGCAACGGCCTTCATCTCAATCGATCCACGCAATGCAGCTCGCACCGAGGCCCACAACGTACAACGTTTCAATTGACTCATTCCATCCCCTCCTCTCTTCCAGCATGCAGGACGGCATGGAAATATCCGTTGCGAATCAGATAATGCGGACCATCAACGGACTAGAGTCAAACTGGTATCAAACAGCGGTGTAAACAAAAAGGGCCGCTCCAGATGGAACGACCCTACTAAGGCAGATAGAGCGCAATAAGCAGGCTTACTCGACTTCAAGAGACTCTGAAGAATCGTCCCGATGCGCGCGGATACAGTAGCGAACCTCGAGCACGCTATGGCGTTCACGAAGACAACGGGGCGGTTTATACGTGGGCGCAGGGAAATCGATGTACTCAACCGTATCCACAAGATGCTGGATCATGGCCTCGTGGTCGATCATCTCCCATGCCTCGTGCACCTCGTCGAGCTTCGCATGCGTCTCCGGACGACGCGGCATGAACAGCGTGCAGCAATCTGGCGCAACCTCGGTCGATATGTCATACGTGCCGATTTGCTCGGCACGGGCAATAATCTCCTGCTTATCTGAGCCGATAAGGGGACGGAAAACCGGAATATCAACGACCTCGTTAACGGCCATGATGTTCTCAAGCGTCTGAGAAGCAACCTGACCGAGCGACTCACCGGTGACCAAAGCCTTGGCACCCTCGAGTCGAGCAATACGCTCGGCAACGGAGTACATAATACGACGATACATGATCACACGAAGGTCACTCGGGCATTTCAAGGAGATTTCGCGCTGGCAGTCACCAAACGGGACGACGTACAGGCGCCCGATCTGAACACCGGGACGCAAGGCCTCGATGATATCCTGACAAAGATACTCGCTCGTATCCGCCGTCTGAGGACGACCTGAGAAGTGAATGGGAACGGGAACGGCACCGCGACGCGCGAGCAGCCACGTTGCAACCGGAGAATCGATACCCGAGGACAGAAGGGTGACGACCTTACCGGCACTGCCCTGAGGCAATCCGCCGACACCCCGCTCGGACCGCGCGTACACGTACACGCTGCCCTGGACGACGAGGACGTGAACCTGGGCGTCGCATCCCTTCATAAGTACCTTTTTGTCGGGAAACGCCTCGCACAGGTATTCGCCCACCTGGCGATTGAGATCCATCGAGGTGAGCTCGTAATCAGTGTTGGAACGACGGGCGACGACCTTGAACGAACGGAAGTCACCAAACTCGTTCAACGCCTTCCGAGCCGCCTCGCAGTACTCGTGAGGGTCGCGGTTCGTATGGTAGGCAAGCGACACGCGCGCCACACCCGGAACGGTTCCGATGATAGGAAACGCCTGCTCTGCCTGGCCCGCAACGGAGAACGAAACAAGAATATGGCCCGAGATCCTCGTGATAGTAGCAACGGAAAAGGCGGCCAAGGCCGCCTTGATGTTATCCATGAGGATGCGTTCGAATCGAGCTCGATTTTTACCCTTAAGCCCTATCTCATGATAGTGCACAAGGCAAACACGACTGGCCATATGCTATTCTTCCGAAGCCTTGTGGCCAAGGGCCTCTTCATAACGATCGCCCTCATAGGAGATGCTGCCATCGACGATCTCCTCCATTGCCATGGAGATCGTATCCTTACCAGAGAGCGCGATGGTGATATCGTCCACATCCTGGACGGCAAGTACGCGGCTGTGCTGCTCGCGAAGCATGCTATTGATGTCGCACGCGCGCTTTGACGCAAGCGAGGCGAGCAGGAAACGGTTGTTATCGGTCTTATCGAGCAGATCGTCGATATTAGGCTTTACGACTGACACGAGAATCAGTTCCTTTCATAGGTGGAAAGAATCGTAGCGAGCTCACGGGTTGCCTGCTCTAAATCGTCATTGACGACCCGAACATCGTAGGCATCGGCAAACTCGAGTTCATGGCGGGCGTTAGCGAGGCGAATCGAAAGCGATTCGGCGCTCTCGGTACCACGACCCACCAGTCGCTGCTCCAGAACCTCCAACGAGGGCGGCTCGATGAAAACGAGGACGGCATCGGGAAAGCGCTTCTTAACGTTCAGCGCGCCCTGCACATCGATCTCGAGAATGAGAGAATGGCCGGCAGCGAGCTTGGACTCGACCTCGGAGACGAGCGTACCGTAGCGATGGTCGTGAACCTGGGCCCATTCGACGAACTCGCCCTGTTCAACCTTCGTGCTAAAGGCCTCTTCAGAGATGAAATAGTAATTGACGCCGTCGATCTCGCCGGCGCGCGGCTCCCGTGTGGTAGCGGAAACCGTCAGGCCCAGTTCAGGCATACGCTCGCGCACGCGCGCAACAAGCGTACCCTTCCCTGCGCCTGACGGCCCGGAAATCACAAAGAGCTTTGAATCGACGCCGCTCAATTACTTATTGAGCTGCTCGAGCAGCTGCTCGCGCTGACGAACGCCGAGACCCTGCACGCGGCGGGTAGCGGAGATGCCAAGCTCGTCCATGATCTTGGCTGCCTTGGCCTTGCCATAACCAGGAAGGGACTCGATGAGGGTGGAAACCTTCATGCGGGAAGCGATGGGATCCTCGGAGTTGAGAACGGACTCCAGGGTAACCTCGCCCTTCTTGATCTGCTCACGGAGCTCAGCACGAGCATGACGAGCGGCAGCGGCCTTCTCGAGTGCAGCCTTGCGCTGCTCATCAGTAAGCTGAGGAAGAGCCATTGAAACCTCCAAATGACATATGTACTACTTAGAATATTCGGCTTGACCTGCGAAAAGGCACTCCGAACATCGAACGACAGTATAGAATAGACGAACCCGATGGCAGTTTCAAGGAAATATAGCCATCTACTTGCTAAAACTCCCCTACTTCATAGAACGAGCGTGAAGTTTCCGCAGTTAGAGGGCATGGTTGAATTCCTACTCAACAGCTCGCAGCTCATCCACGATAGCCTCGAAGGCCGCAACGGGGTCATCGGCTCCGGTGATGGGGCGCCCCACGACGATATGGCTCGCACCGCTTTCGATAGCAGAAGCCGGGGTCGCCACGCGTGTTTGATCGCCGAGCTCGGCGCCAGCGGGACGTACACCCGGCGTTACGACCAAGCCGCCATCACCGACGAGCTCGCGCATGCGCGATGCCTCGCGGGGCGAGCACACCACGCCGTCGATGCCGTTGGCGCGCGCAAGGAGCGCGAGGCGCTCGGCCTCGACGGCGACCTTATCGGTAACGCCGATCTCGGTAAGCGAATCCTGGCTCATGCTCGTGAGAACCGTGATGGCCACCAGTTGCGGGCGATCGCCGCGCACGGCAGCAGCCTCCTCGGCGCCCTCGCGGCACGCCGCGAGCATGGCGCCGGAGCCAAGCCCGTGAACGGACATAAGGTCTGCGCCGGCGAGAGCCGCGGAGCGCGCGGCACCGCGAACCTGATGCGGGATATCATGGAACTTAAGATCCAAAAACACCTTAAAGCCGCGCTCTTTGAACTCGCGGACGATGGACGGCCCCTCGGCGTAGAACAGCGTCATGCCGACCTTGAGCCACACGGCATGACCGCTCAGGGCATCAGCGAGCTCGAGGGCCCGCTGACGGTCGCAGTCGATGGCCACGATCACGCGGTCGCGCGCCTGCTCATCTAGCATTCGAAAGCTCCAATCAGCTCGTTGATATCGGAAACGCCCTGGGAAGCCGCCCACTCCTCGAGTTCGGACAGGACGCGCAAAGAGGCGGCGGGGTCGACGAAGTTGGCCATGCCCACGGCGACGCAGGTGGCGCCCGCCAGGATCATCTCGGCGGCGTCCTCGCCTGTCATGACGCCGCCGACGCCGCAGATAGGGATATCGACGGCGTTCGCGGCCTCCCACACCATGCGGACGGCGATGGGATGACACAGGGGGCCGGAGAGACCGCCGGTGGGCTTAGAGAGCTTAGAGCGACGCGTGCGAACGTCGATAGCCATGCCGGGGATGGAGTTGATGACCGTCAGTCCGTCGGCGCCCTCCGCTTCTAGGGCGCGAGCGATCTCAGGGATGCGCACCGGAGCCATCTTAACGAACAGCGGGCGGTCGGTAACCTTGCGGCAGGCGCGCATGACATCGGCAGCGCCTTCGGGAGTCGAACCACAGGCTGCTCCACCCGCAGCGATATTGGGACAGCTCACGTTGATCTCGAAACCAGCGGCCCAGGGGCAGAGGTCGCAGAACATCTCGAGCGCCCGCACGTATTCCTCGGTGGAGTGGCCGGCGACCTGGCAGATGACGCTCGTCCCCGCTTCGGTGAGCTCGGAGAGCCACGGGCCGGATTCGGCGGCAAACGCCTGCACACCGGGATTCTGCAGGCCGACGGAGTTCATCATGCCGCCGGGGACCTCGGTCATGCGGGGCGCGGGATTACCGGGCCAGGGCTCGGCCGCACAGCCCTTCGTGGTGATGGCGCCGAGCTTGGATACATCGATAAGCTCGCTGAACTGCCATCCATATCCAAACGTACCCGAAGCGGTGTTAATGGGATTCTTCATCTTCACGCCGCCGAAATCGACGGCCATATTTACCGCGCTCACCAGACCACCACCTTCTTGGCATCGAAGACGGGCCCGCACATGCAGGCGCCCTTCATGCCGTCGGTCGTTTCAACGTTGCAGGTACTGCAGGCACCGAAACCGCAGCTCATCATGCGCTCGAGCGAAGCCTCGCAGAAAACGTCAGCGGCGGCCGCAGCGGCGGCGACCTTCTTCATCATCACACCCGGGCCGCAGGTGGCGATATAGTCGTAGTCGTTGCGCGCGAGAAGATCCGCAAGCAGGTCCGTGCAGAACCCGTGATGCCCGGCGCTGCCGTCGTCGGTGGCAACAGCGACCGTGCCAGCACCGGCGCGCTCGAATTCGGGCACGCCCACCATGGAATCGGAAGAGGCCGCACCCACCACGGCATCGAACGAGATACCGCGCGCCGAGAGCTCCCGACCAAGGCACAGCACGGGCGGAACGCCGATGCCGCCGCCCACCACGAGGGCGCGACGGCAGTCCTTGGGTACCGACCAACCATGTCCACCGGGGCCGAGCAGATCACTTGTGAAGCCAGGCGTCCAGGCCGCCATGCGCTCGGTTCCATCGCCCACGACGGCATACCAGATCTCGACGGTTCCCGTCTCGGGGTTCGCGCTGGCATAGCTCAAAGGGATGCGAAGCAAGCTCATCGCGTTGCCGGGAACGCGGATATTGACGAACTGACCGGGTTTCAACATGCTCGCAAGCTTCGGGGCCTCGATAACGAGCGAATAAACGCCACGGGCGATCTGCTCGTTCGAGACAACGGTGAAGTCATGCATGCGAGCAGGCGAAGGCGTAGGCATAGGCACTCCTTACCTGACCGTATGGATACAGATAAGGCCGTGCGCGCTGGTGCGAGACACGGCCTTACGCTTCTTGCTATCTTAGCAAACTTTACAGGACGCAGCCGTCCTTGAGGGTCTGCTTGCCGCCCACGAATACATCGGTGGCGCGGCCCGTGAGCTCGGCTCCCTTGAAGCCGGAGTTCTTGGCATGGCTGGCGAAATCGCCATCGAAGACGGTCCAGACCTGGTCGGCGTCGAAGACGGTGAGGTCGGCAACGGAGCCCTCGGCGATCTTGACCTGGTCGAGGCCCAGGATCTTACGGGGCTCGATGGCCATGAGCTCGACCATGCGACCGAAGGTGATCTTGCCGGTCTTGACCAGGTTGGTGATCACGAGGCCGAGCGCGGTCTCGAGACCGGTCATGCCGAACGGGGCGAGCTCGAACTCGCGAGACTTCTCCCAGTCGGAGTGAGGGGCGTGATCGGTGGCGATCGCGTCGACTGTGCCGTCGATTACACCGGCGATGAGCGCCTCGGCGTCCGCGGCGGTGCGCAGCGGGGGATTCACCTTGAAGCAGGTGTTGTAGGTGCCATCGATGGCGTCCTCGGTGAGGAACAGGTGGTGCGGGGTGGCCTCGCAGGTCACGGGCAGGCCCTTGGCCTTGGCGGCGCGCACCATCTCAAGGCCCTTAGCGGTGGAGATGTGCTGGATGTGCAGCTTGGCACCGGTAAGCTCGGCGATCATGATGTCGCGCATGATCTGGAGCTCCTCGCCCTCCGCCGGCCAGCCGAGCAGGCCGAGGCGGGTGGAAACGGCGCCCTCGTTGATCTGGCCGTCGCCGACCAGGTCGTTGTCCTGGCAGTGGCTCATGAAGACCTTGCCGAACATCTGGCCGTAGTCCATGGCGCGACGCAGCATGCCGGCGCCCTGGATGCCATGGCCGTCATCGGTGAAGGCGACGCAGCCGTGCTCGACCATGTTGCCCATCTCGGAGATGATCTCGCCCTTGAGGCCACGGGTCATGGCGCCGGAGGGGTACACGCGGCAGTGGCCCTTGGCGGCAGCAACGGACTTGATGTACTCGACCACGACGCCGTTGTCGGTGACGGGGTTGGTGTTGGGCATGGAGCACACGCCGGTGAAGCCGCCCTTGGCGGCAGCGGCGGTCTCGGACTCGATGTCGCCCTTGGCCTCGAAGCCGGGCTCACGCAGGTGGACGTGCATGTCCACCAGGCCAGGGACGAGATACTTGCCGGACAGGTCGACGACCTCGGCACCCTCGGCACTCAGGTTCTCGCCGACGCCGGCGATCTTATCGTCCTCGACGAGGACGTCCATCACGCCATCGAGCTCGACGGACGGGTCGACGACGTGGGCATTCTTAAGAAGCAAGGCCATTATCGGCACCTCCAAGCAGCAGATACAGGGCAGCCATGCGCACGCAGATACCTGCGTACACCTGGTCGAGGATGACGGAGCGCTCCGGATGATCGGGCATGTAGGAGTCGAACTCCACACCGCGGTTGATCGGACCGGGGTGGCACACGATCGCGTCGGGCCTCATGAGGCGCTCGCGGGCCTTGGTGAGACCGTAAAGCTGATAGTACTCGCGCTCGCTCGGGAACGGCGCGCCCTCGAGGCGCTCGCGCTGGATACGCAACATGTAGACGACGTCCAGATCGGGCAGGACATCATCGAGGCTGTTGGACACGTGGTCGGCACCCAGGATGTCGGGACGAGGCGGCATCAGGGTATTGGGGCCTACGGCCGTGACCTCGGCGCCCATGATCTTGAGCGCGGGGATGAGGGAACCGCAGACACGGGAGTGGCCGATATCGCCCACGACGCCGACCTTCAGACCGTCGAAGCTACCCTTGCGCTCCCAGATGGAGTACAGATCGAGCAGGGCCTGGGTGGGATGGCCGTGTTTGCCGTCGCCGGCGTCGATGACGACGGCGGGGCTGGCCTGAGAGACGATGTAGGGAGCGCCCGCATGCTTGTCGCGCACGACGATGCAGTCGATCTTGTAGGCGTCGAGCGTCATAACGGTGTCGATGAGGCTCTCGCCCTTCACCGTGGAGGTGGAGGAGCCGCCGAAGTTGAGCGTATCAGCCGACAGGCGCTTCTCAGCGAGCTCGAAGGAGCTGCGGGTACGGGTGGAGGGCTCATTGAACATGTTGACGATGGTCTTGCCCTTGAGGGTGGGGACCTTCTTGATAGCGCGCTCGTTGACCTCGGAGAAAGCCTTAGCGGTCTGGAGGATCGTCATGAGCTCGGAATCGGAATACTCCGAGATGTCGATAAGGTGCTTGTGATTGTTGAACACTGGTTACTCGCCTCCCAGCGGTGCGGAGCCAATACGGGAACCGGGCTCTACGTCGGTGATCTCGACGGACGTACGGCCGTCGACTTCCTTGCAGAACAGGCGAACGTTCTCGCCGCGCGAAGACGGCACGTTCTTGCCTACGAAATCGGGGCTGATGGGGAGCTCGCGGTGGCCGCGGTCCACCAGGACAGCAAGCTCGATGCTGCTGGGACGGCCCAGGTCCATGATGGCGTCGAGAGCGGCACGGATCGTACGGCCGGTAAACAGGACGTCGTCGACCAGCACGATGCGCTTGCCATCGACATTGAACGGGATGCGCGTGGCATGAACCTCGGGAGAGATATGAGTGGCGAAGTCGTCGCGGTAGAAGCTGATATCGAGGCTACCCTGCGCGACGTCCACCCCCTCGATCTGCTTGATCTGGTCAGCCAGCTGCTTTGCCAGGATATCTCCCCTGGTAACGATGCCGACGATCGCGAGGTCATCGCAGCCTTCGTTGCGCTCGACGATCTCATGCGCAATACGCGTGATCGCGCGCTGTACGGCGGTCTCATCCATGATGATCGCCTTCGGTGAAGACGTGCCCATCGATCTCCTTCCCTAGCCATTGCACAAACGGTACCGCAGGTGCAAAAAAAATAATGCCCGACCGCTATGCGGACGAGACATCACCAAGCAAGATCACCATCAATCGATGGGATATATGTATCCTTGCGGTATCTCGTACGCGCTTAAAGGTCTTTTAAGATTATACACATCTTGGTGGGTGCCGTTGAGGGAGATTTTCGAAAGGAAAGTATTTACAAAATATGAACGACAACCCCACGGCGCAAGCGACCTTGCAACGACAGGTGCGCGAGGCGATAATATAAGACCCACGAACCACGAGCTCTGCTCGACAACACAGAAAAAAGTAGCGGCGTAATATGGAGATTGCGCACACGGCTTTCAACCTGTGTTATAGTCTATTGCTGTTTGTTCACGCGGCATCGAACCAAGCCGCCCCAAGGAGGGTCAAAGAAATGTCCAAAGTTTGCGAAATCTGCGGTAAGCACCCCGTTGCTGGTCGCTCCATCAGCCACTCTCACCGCGTCACCAACCGTACGTTCCGTCCGAACATCCAGCGCGTGTACGTCGTTGTCAACGGCACCCGTCGCAAGATGAACGTCTGCACCAGCTGCCTCAAGGCCGCCAAGGTGGCTCGTTCCTAAGGTCTACCCTTTTTGGACAAACGTTAGCTTGCAAGCATGAAGCACCCTCGAGTAATCGGGGGTGCTTTTTTGCGTGGACGAGCTTGTCGTGCACATATGGAAGAAAGGTGCTCGCCATCACATAACAGTTCCGAATCCACGCCAACGCCCCTGGCGAATAAAACGGAATCGGATAAAGAGAATGTTGGACAATATCAGGGACTCCCATCGAACCGAAGCCAGCCGCGATTCGACGGTACCCATCGCGACAACGCATGCGCAAGCCGCAAATGAGCTCCAAAGGACGACCCTCTCGCAAGGGCATTGAAACCAGATACCGCGACCCTCCGGCGACGGACCAGCACGCCGTCCCACCCCACCCCCGTATCCCCCGAATTGATCGACGTGATCCATGGGCCGTATCCCCTCCGGCTGCGTTCACAACGACTCCGAGCACGCTCATCACAACTATTCAGAGGTCTCCAGGCACCGAGATGTTATTCCAAAGCGTTGTCACACACGAATATTGAAGCGTTTTAACTGTATAAAGAATAACTTTGCTTCTTCCAGACGCACCCGAAAAGAAATACGAGGTCGTAAGGACTATGTAAACGTTAGCGCACTCCAATCATTCAATCCAACAAGACGAGAATTAGGTACTCTTTGTGTTTTGAAACGTTTCATTCTTTACTAATTTCGCTTTCCCGCTCGATTTTACGAAAGAGCTTGCTATGATGCGGCTTGTTGGGTAAGGCCACCGCTTAAGGAGAGCAGAATGGCAAAGAAACCTGTCGTTACCCCTGCACCCCAGATCGTAGATTCCGTCGAGTCCCTTGAGGCCAAGCTTGCGCGCATGCGTGAGGCCCAGGGGATTTTTGCTACGTTCTCGCAGGAACAGGTAGACAAAATCTTCTACGAGGCAGCCATGGCAGCCAATAAGGCCCGCATTCCGCTGGCCCGCATGGCCGTCGAGGAGACCGGTCGCGGCATCCTCGAGGACAAGGTGATCAAGAATCACTACGCCGCCGAGTACATCTACAACGCCTATAAGGACACCAAGACCTGCGGCGTCGTTGAGCGCGATGAAGCTCTCGGCATCACCAAGATCGCCGAGCCCATCGGCCTCGTTGGCGCCGTTATCCCCACCACCAACCCCACTTCTACCGCCATCTTCAAGTGCCTTATCTCCTTGAAGACGCGCAACGCCATCATCATCAGCCCGCATCCGGCAGCCGCCAAGTGCACCATCGCCGCAGCCAAGCTTGTTCTCGACGCCGCCGTCAAGGCCGGCGCTCCCGAGGAGATCATCGGTTGGGTGGACGTCCCCTCCATCGACCTCACCAACATGGTCATGCGCGACGTCGACATCATCCTGGCCACCGGCGGTCCTGGCATGGTCAAGGCTGCATACTCCTCCGGCAAGCCCGCACTGGGCGTCGGCGCCGGCAACACGCCCGTCGTCCTGGACGATTCCGCCGACATCAAGCTCGCCGTCAACTCCATCATCCATTCCAAGACCTTCGACAACGGCATGATCTGCGCCTCCGAGCAGTCCGTAACCGTTATCGACACCATTTATGACGAGGTCAAGGCAGAGTTCGCTCGCCGCGGCTGCTACTTCGTGAAGAAGGGCGCCGAGATGGAGGCCCTGCGCGAGTCCATGTTCAAGAACGGCGCCCTTGACCACCGCATCCCCGGCATGCCCGCCGCCAAGATCGCCGAGCTCGCAGGTATCGAGGTCCCCGCTAAGACCAAGATCCTCATCGCCGAGGTCGAGTCCACCGATCCCGAGAAGGAAGAGTTCTCCCACGAGAAGCTTTCTCCCGTCCTCGCCATGTACCATGCCAAGGACTTCCAAGAGGCCGTGGACAAGGCCGAGCACCTGGTCCTCGCCGGCGGCCCGGGCCACACCGCCTCGCTGTACGTGCACCCGGCTCAGAGCGATAAGATCGCCCTGTTCGAGAACACGATGAAGGCGTGCCGCATCGTCATCAACACCCCCTCTTCGCAGGGCGGCATCGGCGACCTGTACAACTTTGGCATGAAGCCCTCCCTCACGCTGGGCTGCGGCTCCTGGGGTGGCAACTCCGTTTCCGAGAACGTAGGGGTGAAGCACTTGCTGAACGTTAAGACCGTGGCCGAGCGCCGCGAGAACATGCTCTGGTTCAGGGCTCCCGAGAAGGTCTACTTCAAGAAGGGCTGCACGCCCGTCGCCCTCGACGAGCTCGGCACCATCATGGGTAAGAAGCGCGCCTTCATCGTTACCGACCAGTTCCTCTTCAAGAACGGCAACACCCGCGCCATCGAGGCCAAGCTCGACGAGATGGGGATCGCCCACGACTGCTTCTACGACGTCGAGCCCGATCCCTCGCTGCAGTGCGCTCGCCGCGGCGCCGCCCAGATGGCTCTCTTCGAGCCTGACGTCATCATCGCCGTCGGCGGCGGCTCCGCCATGGACGCCGGCAAGATCATGTGGATGATGTACGAGCACCCCGAGTGCAACTTCGAGGATATGGCCATGGACTTCATGGATATCCGCAAGCGCATCTTCACCTTCCCCGAGATGGGCAAGAAGGCCTAC
>NZ_JADNJJ010000083.1:0-1778 GCF_015554865.1 Collinsella sp. D33t1_170424_A12
TCTAACGATCGATCATTTGTCGTGAAATGACCACATTCCAACCGTAAGGCTCGATGTTTCGACTATGGCAGCCCATGCGCATTCATGCGACCTCCCTATTCATACCCCGTTTGAAGAGCCATCGGCTACAAACGGAAAGGATCGGCAACACCCTCCACGGCAGCAGCGAGTTCGCGAGCACGGGCGGCATCGCGCGTCGCCTGAACCGTCAGCGCACGCCGATCATCGGCGGACAGCGATCGGTCGCTTCTCAGCTTCGCCTGGGCAGAACGCATGCGGCGACGAACCGTATACAGCTCGAGCGTATCCAGCAGAAACACGATCGTCGTCTGCGTGGGATGCGAGCTCGTCGAAGAAAGCGTACCGGTGCTCACGAGTTGAGCGGCCTCCGGGCACACGGCTCGTGCCGCAACCATCACGTCCGCGGGGGAAGACCCCTCGGGGGTCGCCAGGACCGCCCACGCGATGGCCTCGTTGCGCGCATCGACCCATTCGACTTCGGTTATGCGCTCGGCGCATGCGCGGAACTCATCCGGATAGGCGGTGAGCAAGGTGAGCAGCTCCCGTTCGCATGCGAGCGCGCGGCGCTCGAGGTCGGTCAGCATGGTGAACATCGAGGGAGCCGGCGACGCGAATGCGCCGGGATCGGCCTCGACATCGGAATCGAAGGCGTCGATCGGCACGTAGTCGTCGGGAACGGCGAAACCCTCGTCGTCGCCATCCATAGATGGCGCCAGATGAAGATGATCCGCAGACGCGGCCGCAGCCGACCCGCGCAAGCTCCAGCCCGCCCGGGTGTTCCCCGCTCCCCCGCCATCGCGCGACTCGCGCTCGCGAGCGGAGCGCTCATAGCGCTCGGTTCGCTTGGCCGCCGCCTCCTCGCGCTTTTGGACCGCGCGAAACACCCGGGGCGCCATCTCGCGCACCATCTCGACGTCGACGCCCACGCGATCGGCGATCTGGATGTAATAGGAGTCGATCATATAGCTTGAGCGGAGCGGATAGATGAGCGCGCACGCATCCTCGAGCGCCTTCTTGCGCCCGCCCGGGGTCGAGACGTCGCTGCGCTCCTCGAGCTTGCGAAAAACGAAATCCATCAGCGGCTCGCTTTGCGCCAGCAGGTTCTCGAGCGCCTCTCCGCCGAAGCGGTGAACGAAGTCGTTGGGATCGAGGTCGTCGGGCAAGGTCACGCAGCGAAGGTCCACCGAGTCGCGCTCGACGAACTGGATGGCGCGCTCGGCAGCCTTCTGGCCCGCCGCATCGCCGTCGAAGAGATACACGATTCGGCTAGCGAACCGCGTGAGCGTCTTGACGTGGTGCTCGGTGAGCGCCGTGCCCAAGGTGGCGACCACGTTACCGAGCCCGGCTTCCCAGCATGCGATGCAGTCGGTATAGCCCTCGACGACAACGGCCTCGCCGCGAGCGACGATATGCTCTTTCGCCCAATTGAACCCATAGAGGTTGCGCTTCTTATGGAACAGCGGGGTCTCGGACGTGTTGAGATACTTCGGCTCGCCCGTACCCATGATGCGACCGCCGAACGCGATGCACTTTCCCTGCTCGTCGAAGATGGGGAACATCACGCGCTCGTAGAAGCGATCGACCAGGCCGCCGCCCTCGGAACGACGGTAGGCGACGTTGGCGTCGATCATCTCCCGCGGGGTGAAGCCCTTGCTCCCCAGATACTGCACGAGCGAACCGCGGCCCGGAGCATAACCCAGTCGGTACCGACGGCATACGTCGCCACCGAGCTCGCGTTGCTTGCAATACTCGCGGCC
>NZ_JADNJJ010000084.1:0-33528 GCF_015554865.1 Collinsella sp. D33t1_170424_A12
GCGTCCTCGCCCATGCGCTTGAGGGGTATGTGGTGCCCGGGGCCGCGCCGGTAGCGCGCGTGAAGGCTGATGGGCCTGCGGTTGCGGTGCCGGACGGATGGTATCTGCTCCGGGCACATGGACGCCGCACGCTCTTTGCGTGGGTGGACGGCGGTCCTGTCGAGCTGGGCGATAAGTCCGATACCCCCATAATTGGAAAACAAGTTACCACGGGGTCTGGATGGGACACCGTCGCGGTAGCCGGTTCTGGTCGTACCGTATCCTATCGCGTGGACACCGCCGTGCCGCTTGCCATGGAGGCTTCGCGCGTGTATCCGCTGACCATCGTGGACGAATGGGATGCGCGGCTCCTGTTGGACCAGGCATCGGTTCGGGTGGAGCTGCTTTCAAACACAGAGGCCTCCCGTGATGTGACGAGCGAGGTCTCGCTGAAGACCGGCGACCGCGAATTGACGGTGGTGGTGGATGACCTTCATCGGTTGGGGGCCGTTCCGGGGGATACCGTCCGCGTGAGCTACACCATGTCGCTTGCGCCGGGAGCGCGCATCGACGCGCAGGGTCTTGCCAATGCCGCCCATGCGGTATTCGATACGTGGGCGGGCGAGGCCTCAACGCCCGATGCGGTGGCGCGCGTATACGCCATGCAGCTCGAAGTGAAGAAGGTCGACGTTCAGGGCGCTCCGCTGGCAGGCGCCGTGTGCGCCGTGCGCGCCGACGGGGGCTGGCTGGCGTCCGACGGGTCCTTTGGGCCCGCGAGCCGTCGCGCGGAGTTCGTGTCGCGCGAAGACGGCACGCTTGAAGGGCTTCCGCCTTTGGCGGACGGCGTGTACGAATTGGTCGAATTGACGGCTCCCCATGGCTACAAGGTTTCCGGTGGCGGGTCGGCCGGCTTTGAGCTGAAGCTTCGCACGGACGACGGAAAACTGTCCGTCGATGCCCGCGCAACTCAGCCTCTACGCGTGGCGCGGGTTGATGCTGCGTCGTCGACCGTGTGCCTCGAGCTTGTGAACGAGAAGGCCGCCTCCTGGCTGCCTGGGTTCATACCGCAGACCGGGGATACCGCCTGGGCGCTCGTCGCCGTGGTCCTTACGGCTGCTGGCGCTGCGTTGGCGCTGATGGGCGCCCGCCGTAGCGCTAAGAGGTCATAGGGCCTGCCGGGCACTGTAAAGAGATGTCATACACGGAAGCGCTGTATTCCGTGCGGCATAGATAGTTCGGTACATCACGATTTCGAAAGGGGAGATGTGCGTGATGGACAAGAAGATGAACGAGGGTTGGAGGGGCCGTGCCACGGTGTTCGCTATTGCCGCAGCGCTGGGCGGTAGCGCCCTGTTGGGGGCTGCTGCTCCTGTAACCGCGTGGGCCGCCAGCGCCAATCCTTCGGTCACCATCGTTCCTGCAGAGAACAACGGCACGCCTCGGTATCAGGCATACCGTCTGTTCACCGCACAGATCGACGACAAAAACAATAACGCCCAGCAGATTGCATGGGATGCTTCGGTGAGCCCCGAAGCCCAGGCCAAGATCATCGCTAAGCTCGACGACCTTACGGGCGGCGCTTACACGAAGTGGGCCGCCAACAAGGGCGACAAGACCCTGCCGCAGAACGTCCTTGAGTTCATGAGCGCGCAGATTGCCGGCTCCGCCCACACCACGGACGCACATGATCAGAGCGTCGTCGACGCCGAGACCTTTGCGATGGATTTCGCCGCCTGGCTGTCCAGCGCCGAGAGCGGCGTGCAGCCGGTGGGCACCGCTACCGCCAACCAGGTGTTCGAGGGCACCGAGGGCTACTACCTCTTTGTGACCAAGACCAAGAACGGCAAGGTTGCCACGTCCCCCATCTGGTTCCCGCTGGGCGGCAGCGCTAACAAGGTGTTCGAGAAGGCTGGCGTTCCCACCGTGGATAAGACGCTCGAGAACCAGAACGCCGGCTCCGGCCAGATTGGCGAGAACCTGCCCTTCAAGGTTACGGCTACGCTACCGGGCAACTACAACTCCTATGGCACCTTCAAGGTGGTTCTCAAGGACACCCCCACCAACCTGAAGATCGCTGCCGAGAGCGTGAAGGTCATGTCCGGCACCAGGGATATCACCAAGGCTGCCGGCGTTACCGTTGATGTGGCGGGCGGCACCGCCCTCACGGTCACGATCGATAACCTCAAGGTCGCCGACCCCGACGCCACCGCGAACACCAAGCTCGTGGTGACCTACAACGCGCAGCTCACCGCCGATGCCGGCCATAAGCCGGGTGCCAACACCAACAAGGTGGTCTACGAGTTCTCCAGCAACCCCGGTGTGAGCACCGAGACGAGCACCGACGCCGATACCTCCGTGCCGGTCTATTCCTTCTTGCTGAACCTCACTAAGAAGGATAAGAACACCGATGAGGCCCTGAATGGCGCCAAGTTCATCATCAAGAACCAGGCGGGCGGCTACTACGACAAGGACACCAAGACCTGGACGCTCGACGAGGCCGCCGCTAAGGCCGAGAGCAAGCTGCTCGCCACCGAGAACGGTGCGCTGTCCGTCATGGGTCTGGACAAGGGTACCTTTACTCTCACCGAGGTCGTAGCTCCCGATGGCTACGAGCTGCCCGCCAACCCCAACATCACCCTCGTCGTTACGCCCGAGTATGACGCTGCTGGCGGGATGACCTCGCTGACGGTCAAGGCCGATGGCGCCATCGTGAGCACTAAGGACGTTGCCTCCGCCGACAAGGCCGAGGGCACGCTGTCCGTCACCGCCGTGAACGACAAGAACGTTGCGCTGGCTATGACCGGTGCCGAGGGTGTTGGCATGGCTGGTGCCGGCGTCGTCGCGCTCGGCCTGGTGTGGTACGCCGTGCGCTCGCGCCGCGATCGCGCCAACCAGCAGTAACGGAAGCCACCGAGTGCAATGGGGTATCAGGCTCGGCATACGCGGTATGAATCCGGAGCGGCATCGCATGGCGATGGCGTTCGCCGTGATGCGGTGAAGCGACCCTGCTCGGGTCGCCGCCGGCTGCTGCCGGTATTGGTGATCGCGGTTGGCGTGCTGATGTGCCTGGCCCCCATTGCGACCGATCTGTATTTCCGCCTTACCACGGAGTCCGAGGTCACTCAGATGACGGATACGGCGGGAACCGTGCCCTCGGAAGAGAAGGAGCGGCTGCTCGCCCAGGCGCGTGCGTACAACGCGCGCCTGGGCGGCTACGTCGATGAGACCGCTGCGGGTGTTACCGATATCCTGCCCTATGAGGAGCAGCTGTCGCTGAATGGCGAAGAGGCTATGGGCTGGATCGAGATTCCGCGTGCCAACATCCAGATGAAGGTGTACCACGGCGTTGGCGAGCCCGCGCTCTCCGCGGGCGTCGGCCACCAGCCCGAGACGTCGCTGCCCGTTGGCGGCGCTCGCTCGCAGTGCTTCCTTACCGGCCATTCCGGTATGCAGCAGCACCGGATCTTCGACGGTATCCGCGCCCTCGAGGCAGGGGACGTGTTTGCTGTGCATATCCTCGATGAGGTCTTTGCCTATCGCGTGACCTCGTGGGAGATTCTCGATCCGGGTTCGGTTGACGTGACGCCCCAGGACGGCGATCGCTGCACGCTGGTTACGTGCACCACCACTCCCGACGCGCTCAATCCCAAGGGGCGTATCGGCGTGAACGACAAGCGCCTGCTGGTATATGGAGAGCGCTGCGAATATGATCCGGCTGAATTCGAGCAGACGCAGCCGGATGTTTCGGCATATGTAAATGACAACACCAGGCCGGCTCTTGTGGGCGCCTGCCTGATCTTGGCATTTGCTGCCATGTTGCTTATTGGACGATGGATGCGCAGGACGGGCCGCGGCGGCTCGGCCGATCGCGCAGAGGAACGGTAAGGCGAGGTACCGTATGAAGAACGAGAAGAAGCAGCTGGAAGCTCCGTGGCGCGTGGCGATTTCGCGCGCGATGGGTGCGGCCAAAGACGGCGCCAAGCGCTATGCTCGGCCCGCGCTGAGTGGCTTTTTGGCGCTGACCATGGTGATCGGGTCGGTGCCCGCGCCCGCATACGCCGAGATGATGGACGAGGCGGCTCGCTCGATCGCGCTTATGGCTCAGGACGACGAGAGCGCACCGGCTGCAGCTGAGCGTGCGGATGATAAAGGTGCATCGACGGTTCAGGATACGAGCGAGCAGGCCGGCGCCGACGACCCGGGCGAGCGTACCGACGCAGATGAACCTTCCGTGAGCGCTCCGGCGGCGGACGCTGCTGCCGATGTCGCTGCGGATGAAGCGCCTGCAGCGCTGTTTAGCGCAAGCGACGACCTTAAAGCCGTTACCGTGGGCGGAGACGCGCTCGCCTCGCGTGTCGCCGCGGTCGACTCGCTCAAGGCCGTCGGTGTTTCGGCAAAGGACGCCGAAGAGGCTGCCGCCTCTGTAGATGCCGCCATGGATACCTTGCTGGCTCCCGCCGCCGGCAACCGCGCCACCGCGGAGGGTATTGTCTTGGAGTGGCTGAGCGAGGGCGACGTTCCCAGCGGTGACGCCAGCCAGCTCGTGTTCAAGCCGAGTGATAACGACGCGGTGTCCATGCGTTTGCGCCTCACCTACGCCATCATGGGCGAGCGCGAGCACCAGCCTGGCGAGGTTGCCATCGTGGTGCCCGCGAACATGTTTGTCGATCGCGCCGGAAAGCCCGAGGGCGGCATGGCGCTCGCGGTGCCGGCCGAGCCCGTCGAGACGGCGGGCTGGAATTACCGTCTGGTCATGAACGGCAGCGTTGCCGAGTACCATATCGTGAACACCAAGCGCCTCAATGCCGCCACGCAGGGCTTCATCGATTTCGAGATCAAGGACGTCGAGCCGATCACGCAGGTCGACATGAAGCCGAGCGCTCCGTTCGGCGTGAAGCTGCAGGTCGTCGAGTCCGACGGCTCGGAGAGCGCGTTTACCAGCAACGAGCTCACCGCGGTGTTCGATACGCATGCCACGTTGAAGTACGCGACCAAGGGCGCGTCGGATAATCCGTACTACGTTGATGCGGCGGATGAACGCGTGGCCATCGCGCACGCCGCTTTCCCCAAGGCCGAGGGCTTCGTGGTGGTGCCGTGGTACCTGAGCGCCCGCATCGATGCGAACCAGCCGTTCGGCCTTACGTTCAACGACCAGCTTGCCGGCACGCTGGAAGGCGTGATCCTGCACGAGAACGCGACCGACAATGGGCGCGCGGTCGAATTCAACCAGGGTGATGGACTGCTTCCCTTCCAGGTGGGCACCGTGCGGCTGGAATCGGCCTACCCTGTGGACCAGTTCGAGGAGAACGGCGAGTACGTTTTCAAGAACAAGGTGACCGCTGCGATTCACGAGTCCGACGAGAGCCAGGACGGCACGCCCAAGCCCGAGCAGACCGATGATTGCCTCGCCGAGCGGCGCTGGACGTTCCATAAGCCGCAGTTCGTCGATCCCAAGGACCTGTTCGAGCAGGTGCATATCGGTAACGACAACAAGGTGTATAGCGGTGACAGCTACATAACCCACGGTCGCGGCTCGGGTTCTCCTTACGGCGATCTTGACGCTTTGGATTATTCCTACGACGGCTACTACGGCCTGTACGGCAGGGGCCTCAATGAGCTTCGTGCCGGCCGCGACCTGGAGATCTCCTACACGTTCGGCATGGATGCCCGTGTGCTTCCGTGGACCTACGAGGCTCCTGGAGGAGCGGTCGAGGGCAACCCGTTGGGCGTGCTGGACAATTATAGTAAGAAACCGGTGACCGTTGCCGTTGAGGAGCAGGAGCTCCGCTTTGGCGATAAGGCGCTCGTCGCGGGCGAGGATTTCGACTACGCCTCCGTTGCCCTTCCTCGAATGCCGAGGGTATACCGGGCGAAGGCGATCAACCTGAAGCCCGATGGCACGGTTGACTTCAGCCAGCGCAAGGACGGTACGGTTTCATACGAGATCGATGATGTTGCCACGCATATTCCGACCGTCGGCATCGAGGTGAAGACCAAGGGCGACGCCGCTTGGCGTCCCTATGCCGTGGCGAACTGGACCAGCGGCAAGCTGGAAGTGAGCTTCGCCGATGGCGGCACGCAGTCCGATGCCGTGGTGGCGCTACCCGCGCAGACCGTGGGCGTGCGCTTCGCGAGCACCTCGAAGGCGGCCGCGCTGAGTTTTATGGGCCGCGTGGGCGTTCGCCTGAAGGCCGATGGCGCCTTGAAGCAGCTGGTTGAAGATGCGTTCGCGAAGAGCGAGAACCCCAGCCTCGAGCTTGAGGCGCTGGCTTCGATGGCCGTGAGCAACGCCGACGGGGCTTCGGTGTATAGCGATTCCGCATGGGCGACCGATCGCCTTATGGGATTCGTGGACGATATGCGCGCGTCGATGCGCACGGGAGTGAAGCGCTTCGCGGCCGAGGATGTGGACAAGGCGAACAATCGCGTGAAGGTGACCTTCACGGCCCAGGTGCACAAGCGGAGCGTCGTGGAGGATGAGGACATCTACAAAGAGGCGCTCGAGAGCGGCGAGCTGAGCGCCGAGCGTTCGGGTGTGTGGTACGACCTGCTTCCCGCCGGCATGACGCCGGTGCTTGACTCGGTGAAGCTGCGCTCGGATGACAGCGTTCGTTCGGTCAACGCGATCGAGGACTTCCGCGGTACGGGTCGTACGCTGCTGGTGGTCGAGGCTGACCTTACGCCTTTCGCTCAGCCATATCAGGCCGAATGGGGTCAAACGAAAACGACGTACTACGAAGATGTGCCGCGCATCACGTTCGACGCGTGGTACGGTTCGGGCGATATTGCCGATTTCGGCCGCGACTTCCATAACATCGCGATGTATCGCTCGGCTAACGAGGAGATCGGCACTGTTGACGGCTATCGCGGCGAGGCCGACGACCCGCGCGGTACGCAGAACAAGGGGACCGCAGGCGCCTTTACGGGCGAGGATGAGTCGGTTCTGGACGCGCTTACCGATATCGACGGGGTGCAGCCCGAACACAACAGCATGCTTTACGCCGGCGCCAACGGCGAGGTCGATCCGCTGGAGCACGGCAACGTGGGCCTTACCAAAGCGGTTTCGGTGAACGCCGAGGATACCTGGGGCACGGGTAACAACGGCGACAAGGCGCGCAACGTATATGGCGGCGGCACGTATACGTACCGTCTCTCCACCACCACGTCGGATACCATGACCATGAAGGGCATCGTGCTGTACGACGCGCTTGAGAGCTATAAGCCGGGCGAGGATGCCGATGCCGCCGATAAGGAAGCCCCGCGTTGGCGCGGCACCTTCAAGAGCATCGACGTGTCGCAAATCGAGCGCCTGGGCGCGAAGCCCGAGGTGTACTACAGCACGGTGCGCTCGCAGGACGGCTGGGGCCCCGAGCTCTCCCAGGGCGACGGCGCCATCGTGGAGAACATCGATCAGACCGACCTCGGCAACACGGCGGTGTGGACCAAGACCACGCCCGCCGCGCTCAACGCCATGACGCCTGCCGAGCGCGAGCGGATTTCGGCTATCGCGGTCGATGCGACCAAGAAGGCCGACGGCTCCGAGTTCGTGCTTAAGGGTGGCGCGACGCTTTCCGCGTTCATTCGCATGGAGGGGCCGAGCATCGAGGAGGCCGATGCGCTCATCGCGTCCGGCGCACGTGCGCTCAACTGCGTCCACATGGCGAGCCAGGAGAAGATCGCTTCCGAGAAAGAATGGTCGGAACGCCGCTTCGTGCGCGAGGGCTACACCACGGTGGGCGTCAAGCCGTACGTTCTCTCGGTTTCCAAGACGTGGGAAGACGATGGCGACCGCGACGGCATCCGTCCTACCGAGGTGGGCATGCAGCTTGTGGCCAACGGCGAGGACGTTGCTGGCCAGCGCGTTATGCTGAACGAGGCGAACAGCTGGACGGCGAGTTTTAGCACCCTGCCGTATGTGGACGAGCAGGGCAAAACGATTATGTATACCGTGCGCGAGGAGCCCGTGGTCGCGGGCTACCGTGCAAGCGTGGCGTTCGACGGCGAGACGTTTGCGGTGACAAACGAGCATGAGCCGGAGCGCACGACGATCTCTGGCCATAAGGTCTGGAGAGGCGACAACGAGGACGTGCGCCCGCGCAGCATCGAAGTCGAGCTGCTTGCGAACGGCAAGCGTGTCGGCAAGCGCACGGTCCGCGGAAACGATTGGGCGTACTCGTTTGGGGACCTGCCCGTCAACGAGGGCGGTCGGCCCATCGATTACCAGATTCGCGAGGTGGCGATCGGTAACGATGCCTACATCACGAGCGTCGAGGGCACCGATGTGGTGAATACCTATCATCCGTACGGCGACCTGGTGATTTCGAAGAACCTGAAGAACGAGGAGTCGCTCGTGAGCGACCCCGACTTTACGTTCAAGGCGACGTTCGAGCGCGATGGCGAGCCCGTGTTCGACGAGCTCTCCTACGAGGTGACGGGCCGCGGCATCGATCCCGCCGCGCCCCGCACGGGAACCATCGCAACGGACGGGACCTTTACGCTGAAGGCCGGCCAGACTGCGCGTATCAAGGACGTGCCCGCAGGCGTGTCCTATACGGTGCGCGAGATCGAGCTACCCGCCGGCTACTCTGCGGTGGGCTCTTCTACCGCCACCGGAACGATCAGCGCCAATACGGACAACGAGCGAAACTTTGTCAACGAGTACGAGGCGCGCGCGACCGTGCAACTGGGTGCTACCAAGCGCCTGGTTGGCAAGGCCATGAAGAACCGTGACTTCGTGTTCGAGCTGCGCGACGAGACCGGCGCGCTGGTTCGCACCGCTGCGAGCGGCAGGCCCGGCGAGCCGGTGCGCGACGATGCGGGCAACCTTGTGACCGAGGCGAGCGTCCGCTTCGGCGCGCTGCAGTTCGACGCGAGCGATAGCGGCACGACCTTCGTCTACCAGATGACGGAGGCCGATGGAGCCATGCCGGGCATGCAGTACAGCGATGCGGTCTACACCGTGCGCATCACGCCGCACGACCAGGGCGATGGCACCATGACGACCGACGTGGTGATCGAGGATGCCGAGGGCGTTGAGCTGACGGCCGATCAGAAGCCGCTGTTCGAGAACGTGTATGTCGCTACGGGCGAGGTGGCCATCCAGGCTTTCAAGAAGCTGAAGGGCGGTAACCTTGCCGACGGCCAGTTCGCCTTCGATCTCGATGAGGTTGTAACCGCCGAGGACGGCTCGACGTCGCTTGTTTCCGTGCAGCGTGGCGTTACGAACAATGCAAAGGGCGCCGTGGCGTTTGCTCCCATCGCGTTTGATCAGACTGCCATCGACTCCACGCATCTCTATGCGATCCACGAGGTCGATGCCGGCGATACGTCGATTGAGTACGACGTGCATTATGCGCTCGTGCAGGTGAGCGTTGTGGACCAGGGCGACGGTACCCTGGGCTTCGATATGGCCTTTGACGGTTTGAGCTGCCCGTGCTTCGTGTGCGGCGGCGATGGTTCGCTGGAGGACGGTGCCGCATGCGCTGCCTGCGACAAGGGCGAGATCACATCGAACGCCGACGACCTCACCTTTGTGAACAGCTGGCGGCCCGCGGGCCTGGACATTCAGAAGACCTGGGCCGAGGGCTCTGGTACCGCCGACCCCAAGCATAAGTTCGAGTTCGAACTCGAGCTCACCAACGAGCGGGGCGAGCCGGTCGAGGGCCTCGACTTCGAGGGCGCCCAGATCGTGCCTGTTGCGAATGCGCAGGGCGATGATGCCGCTGCCGGCGGCGCGGCCCCTGCAGTCGCCGTGGCCGCTGGCAAGGACGACGCGCAGGCCGTCGACGCGCCCGCCGACAATCCCATCAAGGCGTTCGGCACCTGGGCGCTCGACGCCCTGGGCTTGCTGTTTGCTCCGCAGGAAGCCCATGCCGCCGAGCCGCGCGAGATCATTACGGGCGACGAAGGCGACTGGCACTGGAGCCTCGATACCGAGACGGGCGTGCTTACCATCGGTGGTACGGGCATCAGGCCCTCCAGGTGGTACAACAACGTGATCAACGCGGCGAGGAGCGTGGTCTTCGAGCCCGGCTCCGTCGCGGTGACCCTTGGCGGCAGTTACGGAGGCCTTTTCTACAAACTGGGGAATGTCACGTCGATTGACTTCACCAATCTCGATACCTCTCAAGTGAGGAGCACGGAGAGCCTGTTCGAGGGTTGCGTCAAGCTTACAACGATCAACTGGGCATCGTTCGACACGTCGAACGTCACCAGCATGGTGGAAATGTTCTATCGCTGCAGAGCGCTGAAGACGCTCGACCTTTCGAAGCTCAACACTTCGAAGGTGACCAACATGAATCGAATGTTCGCGGACTGCTGGGAGCTTGCCGAACTCGATATCACCGGCTTCGACATGACGAAGGTCGGGAATGTAACAAATATGTTCTATAGCTGTAAGGCACTTACGGCCATAGATCTGTCGCCGCTTGCATCCATGGCAGCGACGGACGTGACCGGCCTGCTGTCGGGCTGCGCATCGCTGCAAGCGGTTGACCTTTCGCCGCTGAGCGGCATCGCCCTCACGGGCGTGAGGTCGCTCTTCGCCGGCTGCTCGGGTTTGAAGACCATCGATGTGTCACAGCTGAACACCAAGAATGTTAAGAGCATGGACTCCTTGTTCGCTGGTTGCAAGAGCCTGGAATCGCTCGATCTCTCTCCGCTCGACACCAGTAACGTGACGAGTATGTCTAATATGTTTGGTGGTTGCACGGGTACGGCGCCCATCGATTTGTCGCCGCTCGACACCAGCAAGGTCGTGGACATGGGCAGCATGTTCTCTCGCGCGAACCTCGACATTTTCAATGTGTCGGCGCTCGATTTCTCAAGCGTGACCGATGTAGACCGGATGTTTAGTGGAGCAACAAAGACCGGCACGTTCGTTCTTAAGATGGACGCCCCCAAGCTTGTAGAGGGGCGGGAGATGTTCCGAGAGACGAATCTGACCTCGGTGGACCTTACGTTGAACGCAGCATCGCTGGATTCGCTGTGGATGATGTGCTGCGATTCCCCGAATCTCGAATACGTCAAGCTACAAGGCGATGTGCCGAAACTGAGGACAATCAATCAGCTGTTCAGGGGTTGCCCGAATTTGAAGACTATCGATCTATCGCAGCTCCGTGCCACAAGCCTTGTAGACATGGCGAGCATGGCGAGGGGCTGTGGATCGCTGACACAGGTTGATCTGGGCGGTATCACGTCCGACAAGCTCGAAGATCTTGATATGGCGTTCCAGGGATGTAAGAAACTGGCGTCCATCGATCTTTCTCGTTTCAACACGGTGAGCGTGCTGTCGATGGATCGAATGTTCCAAGACTGCGCGAGCTTGACCGCGGTCGACTTCTCGCATTCAAGCATGCCCAAGATTTCTAGTTTTGATTACACGTTCTCGGGATGCACGGCTTTGACCTCCGTTGTGTTCCCCGAGAAGATGGACGGCGGCGGCCGCAAGATCAGTGGATTCATCGAGACGTTCAAGAACTGCACGAGCTTGAAAGAGATCGACCTTTCCTTCCTGGGGCATGTTACACCGAGGTATTTCGATGACCCTATCGAGGGCTGCACGAGCCTGCAGAAGATCGATGTGTCGTCCATCGACACCTCGAATGTCTACATTGGTAACTTCGGCTACATTCAAAATAGTCAGCTGTACTCCATCACGCTTTCCGAGTATTTCAACTTCAGGGAACCCGAGATTATTCGCATTCCGGACGATCCGTACGACAGGGGCACGATGTGGGTCAGGGTCGATGAGAGCGGAAACCCTGTTGGCCAGTCGCTTAGCACCGATGCTCTCGAGGAGAAATACCCCGGCTGCGGCGTTGGCACGTACCAGTGGGATACCTTCCGGACCATCAAGTTCAATCTGAACGGTGCTTCTGGTTCGGCGCCCGATCGCAAGGTGAATATCTCGGGCGATATCGAGTTCACGGTCCCCGAGGCCGTGTACCCGGAACATCGTCTGGTTGGCTGGAAGTATAAGAACACGACGATCCCGGTTGGCAAGGACGGCGTTGCGCATCTGTCCAAGGAAGAGGCGCAGAAGCTGTTTGGTAAGAACAAGTCTATTACGCTGGTTGCCCAGTGGCAGGAGGTCTTCGAGATCACCGAGCCCTCGCGTGGCGTGTACCGCTTCAAGGTACCTGCCGGCCATGTGCTGCACCTCCCCGACGTGATCCCCTCGGGGACGAGCTACACCGTGCGTGAGCTCGACGAGGCAGGCTATAAGCTGGTCAAGTCGTCTGGCACGACCGGCATGGTGAGCGCTGCGGCCGGTAACAAACCGGCGGCTGCCTTCGTCAACGCCGAGCTCAACCCTGGCGAGGCTCCGTCCGCGCGCGCCGAGGTGCGCGTGACGAAGATGCTCGACGGCGCTGCCGCTTCGGCTGCGGATGCCTTCCAGTTCGAGATGGCCGGCTACGACCCGGCGGCGAATGCCGACAACGGCTCTTGGACCGCTGCGGTTGCCGATGGCGGCCAGGTGCTCTTCCCGGCGCTCGCCTTCGATGCGGGTGACCTGACGGGCGAGGCTTCCAAGCAGTTCGTCTACACGGTCCGCGAGGTGGCTGGCGGCAACGACGCCATTGCATACGACAACGCGACCATCACGGCAACCGTGACGGTTACGCAGGGTGCCGGCGGCGTGCTCTCGACGTCCATCGCGTATGCGAAGGAAGGCCAGCAGGTTGAAAAGCCCGTCTTCGTAAACGTCACGAAGCCTGCGACGCTCTCGATTTCCAAGGCCGTCGAAGGGGCGGCTGCGCCGGAGGCTCCCTTCTCGTTCCGCGTGCTGGTGAACGGCATGCCGTATGAGGGCGCCTATAGTGTTGACGGCGTTGTCGACCAGGCCGTCGGCGGCGTCGTAAAGGTCGCCGGCGGTAAGACCGCGGTGGTCGAGGGCCTTCCCGCCGACGGAACGTACGCGGTGGAGGAGATCGATCTGCCTGCGGGCTGGAAGCTTACGGGTGACGCTGCTAACAAGGCGGGCCAGCTTGTTGCGGGCGCGACCGCAGAGCTGCGCTTTACGAACACGTATGGCTTTACCGCTGCAGGGGCGGCGCAGCTGGTTGCTCACAAGTCGTTTGCGGGCGGCCGCCTTGCCGACGGCATGTTCTCCTTCGATCTGTACAAGGGCGCATCTGTTGCCGACGGCGTTCTTGTGGGTAGCGCGGTGAACGGACCCGTCGACGTTGCGGACCAGGTGATGGGGCCGGATGGCACGTCGGTTGCCAATCCGTATAAGGGCATGGCCCCGGTCTATTTCGGCGAGCAGCTGTATACGGCTCCCGGTACGCATGAGTACGCCCTGGTCGAGCGTGTGCCCGCCGATGCCGTGAACGCCGAGGGCGTGCGTTATGCCGACGCGACGGCCGAGCAGCGTGCCGCCGGTGGTTTCGTGCTCAGTGGCGTGGTGTACGACTCCACGGAGCATCATGCGACCGTGACGGTGTCCGATAATGGCGACGGCACCCTGGCGTGCGATGTTGCGTATGCGGCTGGTGCAGGCGCTGCGCTTGGCGCGGAGCCGGTGTTCAAGAACACGCCGCAGCGAGTGGGCCTCGAGCTCATCAAGAAGGTTGCCACCGAGCTACCCGAGGGCAGTCCGGCGCGCGATGCGGTCTTCACCTTCGATATCCAGCTGAAGGATGCCAGCGGCGCGCCACTGCGCGATCAGGTGTATCGCATCATCGCTGCGGACGGCACGCAGAGCGAGCCTATGTTGGTGTCCGATGGCGGCGCCATCGAGCTGCGCGCTGGCGAGCGGGCGCTGTGGACCGAGCTGCCGTTTGGCGCTTCGTATTCGATTGCCGAGCGGCCCATGGCTGGCTGGGTAATCGACGAGTCTGCAAGCAGCGGCGACCTCGCGGGCGCGCTCACCACGGTTGAGAAGACGGCATCGGTCACGGTGGCGAGTATCTACCGGGCGGAAGGCACGGTTCCAGTGCGAGCAACCAAGAAGTTCGATGGCGCGTTGGTCGACGACCAGTTCGTGTTCGATATCATCGAGGTTCGGGCGGGCGGCGAGCGCAAGGTGGTAGCCACGGCTCGAAACAAGGCCGACGGCTCCATCGATTTCGGCGAGCTCACATATGTATTGGAAGATGTTGGCCATCGCTATACATACGAGGTGATAGAGCGCGACCTTGGCGAAGAGGGCGTTGTGTACGACGACACGGTCTACAACCTTGAGGTCGTGCCGCAGGACAACGGAGACGGAACGCTCACATGCCATTGCACGATCATGTGCAACGGCAAGCGCGTCGACCGCATCGTCTTCACCAATAGTCGTGCCTTTGATCTGCCCTTTACGGGTGGTGCCGGTGTACAGCTGGTGGGACCGGCCGTCCTCGCTCTTGGCTGCATGCTGTATCTGGTCGATCGCCGCCGCAGGGCGCGTTAGCGTCGCGAAGGTAGCGGCATATCGCTGTGCAGCGTCTGCGTGGGTTTGCGCGCCTGCGCAGCCAGCCTCCGAGGTTGGCGGCAGCGCTGGATTGGGGGGTTTGCCGCCCTTGCAGTAAGAAACGCCCGAATGTCGCACGCGACATTCGGGCGTTTTTTGTTTGGGATTATGTATCCGGTTTGAATGAACATCTCGACGGCATCCAAGGCGCCAGCGCGACACATGGACGTGATCCCGACCGTAATCGAGGAAATCGCCTGACGGGATGGACGCGATGGCAGAGAATGCAGGTTTTGAGTCTTTCACTTCCTCGATAAAGATGATGCATAAAGAGGATGCGCGTCATATGTCCAGCAACTGGGGCAAAAACGGGGCTTAGTGGATCAAAAATCAGAACGGGACGCCTGGTGTGAAATATGAACTATGTTCAATCTGATATCTAAGCACTGCAGGATACGGTCACCGGGCTTGAAAAGACTCAAAAACAGCATTTGATGCCAAAGGTGCGCCGCCAACGCCGTCGTGGTCGAGGAGGCGTAAAAATGCTATGCACACATGCCCCCAAAGTATGCAATAGAAGCACCGAAAAGGTTCAAAGCAGGTCGGTTGTGGCGATCAAGGACGGTCTGGCTTGGTGCAATATGCGATTGTCGGTGTGCATGGATATGAGAAGCGCCCCGTGATACGGGGCGCTTCTGAAAGACGCTGCGGCAGCGGTTGCATGCGCCGCAGCGTCTTGGTATCGGGGCGCGTCAGTTCGATGCGCTACTGCTTGCGGCGGCGGAACAGGCCGGCGAGGGCGGCGGTGAAACCGCCGGCGCCGAGCAGACTTGCAATCGCGGCGGCATCGCCGGTCTGGGCGAGGTTGCCGTTGCTGCCTGAGCCGTTGCTACCGGTGCCGGCTCCGCTGGTGGGGCCGTTGCTGCCTGCGCCGGACCCGTTACCGTTGCCGGAGCCGCTGCCGCCCTGCTCGGGCGTGTCAGGCTGTTCGGGCTGCGGCTGCTCGGGATCGGGCTGGCCGGTGGGCTCCTTCTTCAGGCCGTCGATTGCGTCGGCAAGCGCCTTGGCGGCATCGTCGAGTTCGGCCTGCGTGATGGATGTGGCGGTGTGAGCCTTCTCGGCATTCGCCAGGGCCTGCTCCAGCTGCTTCCAGCTCTCGGCCGTGTAGCCTTCGGGCGCAAGCGCCTGGGCGCGGGCGATCACTTCGGCCAGCGCGGTGCGGTCGAGCACGTCCTGCTCGAGCTTCTCGATAGCGGCGTCGAGTTCGGCTACCTTCTTGTCGAGGTCGGCCTGGCTGATCTTGTTCACATCGACCTTCGCCACGGCGTCGCGCACGGCGGCGAACTGCTTCCATGCATCCTTGTCGTAGCCGCTCTCGTCGAGCGCCTGTGCGCGGGCCACGCCGGCCTCCCAGGCGGTCGTGTCGATAACGACGACGCTCTGGGTGAAGGTCTCGGTCGCGGCCTCAAGCGCTGCGGCGGCCTCTCCCAGCTTGGCGGGGTCGTTGGCGTGGTCCGTCAGGGCCTTCTTGGCGGCATCGATGCTCACCGTGAGGGCATCGGCGGCAGCCTGCGGGTACTGGCCGTTGAAGTCGCCAACGGTGGCGCCGTCGAGCAGCTTGGCAGCGGCGTCGATGGCTACCTGCAGGCGGTCGCGGGCGTCAAGCGAGCTGCTTGCGCTTTCGAGCGCGGACTTGAGGGCGGCGGTTGCCTCGTCGAGCTGCGCCTGCGTCACATCGCCGTAGCGATCGGCCACGGACTTGGCAGCCTTGATGGCTTCACCGAGCGACGATGCCAGGTCGCTGTGGCCGTTCTTCTCCAGCGCTGCCTTGAGGGCCTCGGCGCGGTCGATGGTGCGGTACAGCGGGACGCGGTCGATGGTCACGAACGCGGTGTTCCAGAACGTGCGCTCGGCCGCCTTGAGCTGCGCCGTCCACGAAGCCGCCTCGGTGGAGTTCATGCCCTGTTCGATAGCGGCCTTGGCCTCGTTGACCTTGCCCATAAGCAGGTCGCGCGCCTCGGCGCGGTAGTTGCCGGCGAACTCGCCGAAGGTGAGCTTGCCAAGCTTCTTCTCCAGGCCGGAGATGTAGCTCGAGAGCTCGGCGGTGCCGTCTGCCTGGTACAGGTAGACCTCGTTGAGGGTTACATCGCCCTCGTTGAGGATGTTGGTGCGCACGGCCTTCACCAGCACGGCCTCGCGCAGACGCGCGAGGATCTCGCCGGCAACGCGCTTGTTGGCGGAGTAGTCGGCGATCTGCTTCCAGCTGCCCTCGCCGCCGTCCTGGCCGGGCACGAGGCCCTCGACGGTGAAGCGCAGCGGCTGCTGCAGCGGCTGGAACAGCAGGCCGATAGCGTTGATGTCGCGCGCCTTCTCGAAGGTGAAGGTGAGCTGCTTGTCGGCCTTGGCGGACAGCGTGGCGCCCGTGGCGGGGTTGCCGTCCTTCAGCGCGTCGAGCTTGTCCTGTGCGAGCGTGGAGCCCTGGGCGGCGCTCACGGCCGCGTGCGACGCGGCGTTATCGGGCGTGCTGTACACCTCGATCTCGCGGACGAGCGGCCATGCCTTCTGGCCGGACGACGGGATACGGGCGTCCTTGATATCCATGCGGATGGATTTGACGGCGCGGCCCACGGGCACGTTGATCTCGATGCCCTGCTCCTTCTTGAGGTCCTCGGCGCTGCGGGAGTACACGGTGGTCTTCTCGCCGGCGGCGTTGGTCACCACCAGGTCGAACTGCATGCTGCGGTCCTTCTGGCCCTTCTCGAAGCACAGGCGGATGGAGTCCACGTAGCGCTCTTCGGGCAGGTCCAGGTTGAACCATGCGGGCACGGCGCCGTTGTTGGAAACCCAGGCGGTATCCTTGCCGTCCACCAGCGCGGTCTTATCCTCGGGCGCGGGCTTGGTCTCGGAGGAGGTGATGGTGGCGGTGGCGGCGATGTTGGCGCCCGTCATGCTCTGGCGCTCCTCCTGGAGCAGGTCGAGCTCGGCCAGCGCGGGCCAGGCGGTACCGCCTACGGAGCCCACGAAGTCCACGCGCACGGCCTTGACCTCGTAGCCCAGGTCGGCGGTGTATGCCTTTTCGAGGCTGCCGGCATTGTTGGACTGGTCGACGAGCACGCGCTCCTCGTTGTTCGGCAGGATCGCGGTGACCTTGAACTTGAACTGGCGTCCTGCGTCCTCGAACAGCAGGCGCACGCGGTCCACGCGCTGCGGCTGGCTCAGATCGACCTGGTACCAGTTGGGCTCGCTGCCGTTACCGACCCACAGGGTCTTCTCGTCGCCGTCGATGCCCCACTCGAGCTTGCGGGAGCCCTCGGTGCTCTTGGCCGACGCCTTCGCCCCGCGCGACAGGTTCTTGTAGCTCACGCTCGGCGTGGCCGCGCCCATCACGCTCAGCTCGTAGATGCCGGTGAGGTTCTGGCCGTCGGTGGAGCTCACCTTGAAGCGCATCTTGCTCGCCAGCACGTCGCAGGTGATCTCGTTCTTCGAGCTCACCGTGTCCGCGGTGCTCTCGCCGACCTTCACCCACTCGTCGCCCACCAGCGCGGTGATCTCGTAGCGCAGGGGGAAGTCCGCGGCGATCTGCTGCAGCGTGATGCCCGCGCCCTTCACGGCGTAGGTGCCGCCCAGATCGATCTCGAGCGTGGCCTCCTGCTTGCCGGGCGTGGTCCAGCCGGAGTCGGTATTGCCGTCGGTGAGGTTATCGACCTTCTGCTGCGTAGCGACATCGGTCACGACCTTGCCGCGCGCGAGGTTCTGCAGCTCCTCGGCCTGCGCGTCGCCCACGATGCCGTCCATCGCGGTCACGGAGTAGCTCTTCATGATCTCCTGGGCCAGGGCCTTGGGGTCCTCGGCTGCGGGCTTGGTGGCGAAGCCGTCCTTGTCCTGGTCGCTCTTGCGGTTGGCCCATTCCCAGCCAAAGGTGAACCAGTTGAGGTCCTGCGCGCTACCGCCGTCCTTGAGGGCCTTCTTGCGGGCGTTGGCCCAGGCCTCCCAGCGCGGCTTGTAGTAGCTGCCCGTAAGGCCGGACCACTGGCGGTTGGAGTAGTCGATCAGCGAGCCGTTCTTCTCCAGGCCCCAGGTGGTGATCAGCGAGCGCGCGTTGAGCTCGAAGAGGTCGGCGGTCCAGTCGTCGGCGTCCGTCAGCAGGGTGCGCGCGTTCTCGATCCACGTGCCCAGCATGAAATCGCTGGACGTGGACAGCATGCGGTCCTGCGCGTCGAGCATCTTGAGCATCTGGTTGGCCAGCAGCTCAAAGCGCTCGGCGTTGCGCTGCTTGTAGGCGTCGCCGGCGAGCGGCTGGTACTCCTGGAACGCGTTGGCCAGCATCTGGCGCATCACGTCCACGAAGTCGTAGCGGAACGCCTCGGAGTCCTTATACGTGTCGTAGCTCTCGATGAAGAGCTGCGCGGCGCGCTCGAACTCCTTCTTGTCGTAGT
Source organism: Collinsella sp. D33t1_170424_A12 (assembly GCF_015554865.1). NCBI lineage: Bacteria > Bacillati > Actinomycetota > Coriobacteriia > Coriobacteriales > Coriobacteriaceae > Collinsella > Collinsella sp. D33t1_170424_A12. The sequence continues at coordinate 18,814 of NZ_JADNJJ010000084.1, forward strand.
CGATGTCGCTGTGGCCCCAGGTGGAGGCGGCGTTGATCTTGTTGTCGGACGGGCGCGCGTTCATGATGGACTCGCTGGCGCCCTGGTAGTACTCGCCGTCGACGTGCTTGTAGGCGGTGTCGAGCAGGATGTCCCAGGCTTCCTGGATCTTGGCGTCGGTGCCGCCGTAGCGACGCTCGACGTAGCTGCGCATCCAGGCGCGGTAGTCCACGGGGTCCTGCTCCCAGGTCATGTCGAAGAGCAGCTCGTAGACGATGGGGGAGTTGTCGATGGCCTCGGGAGTGATGCCGATGCCGCGCATGTACTTGTTGGAGTTGTATGCCTGCGGGATCTTGGTGGCCAGCACCTCGGGCACGCCGTCCATGCCCATGCGGCCGCCGAAGTTATGCAGCATGTTCCATACCCACGGTACGTGCTGGTTCTCCATGGGGCCCGCCTGCGAGCGCAGGTCGCTCTGCAGGTCCAGGACGAGCGCCTGCTCCTTCTTGGCCAGGCCAGAGAGCTTGTTATCGTCGATGCCCCACTGCCACTGCTGCATGACCCACACGGCCTGCGGGTCGTAGTCGAGCATCTTCTGCTGCACGGTGCGGTAGATGTCCACGATGTTGAAGCCCTGCGGCACGGTGCCGCCCTCGTGGAACGGGTCGACGGCGTAGAAGTGCGAGACCTTGCCGAAGATGCGCTCCTGCGCCTCGTAGAACGTGGTGCCCACCTTCTGGAAGTAGTCTTCCTTGCCGGCGTTGCGGTCTTCGTCGGTGAGGTAGGTCTTGATCATATGCGGACGCGCGAAGCCCGACCACGAGCCCGAGGACGCGGCGACGGACTTGGGGTTCTTCTGCTGGAAATCCGCAGGCACCTGGCCGCCGAAGCCCTGGATGACGGGATCGATGCCGTAGGTCTGCATGCGGTCGTGGATCTGGCGCGCCAGCTCGACGCGCTCGGCAAACCACGACTCGGGCAGCGGGCCGCCCACGGAGTAGAGGTTCTGCATGTAGAACCAGGCGAAGTACGCGGGGCCCGAGAGGTACTCCTGGACCTCCTCGTTGGTGTAGTTGTACTGCAGCAGCGTCTGGCGCAGGACCTCTTCCTGGCCCACGATGTCGAGCACCAGGTTCACGCCGTTCATGGCGCACCAGTCCAGGAAGGGCTCGTACTCGTCCCAGTTCCAGAAGGCCATGGTGTAGGAGTAGGTGCAGAAGTTGAGCGCGTAGCGGTACTCGTAATCGGTGAACTTGAGGATGCCCTCGCCCACCGAGGGGAGGGTGGCGGGCATGTCGAGCTGCGAGCCGAAGAGCGGGTTGTAGTCAACCTTGCAGAAGTTGCGCAGGTAGTAATTGAGGCCGGAAGCCAGCGAGATGCCGTCGTTGCCGCGGACCTTGATGCGGCCGTCGCCGGCGTCGGCGATCTCGAAGACGTCCTTGCCGTCGAGCTGGTCGCGCAGCTCGAACACGAACTTGTCGCGCCACTCGGCACCCAGCACGCGCTCGACCAGGTTGCTGGCTTCGTTGACGACTTTCTTGTTGGCGTAGGCCTTGTCGGTCTCGAAGCGGTTCCACTCCTTGCCCCACGTGCTGGCGGCGAAGTCCTGGACCTCGATGGCCGGCTTCTTGGCCACGGCGTTAGAGACCTTCTCGCCCAGGAACGAGACCTCGGCGATGTTGACCTGCTGCGAGCCGGAGTTGAAGCTCACGCTGATGCGCGCGGCGCACGCCTCGGTGGGCTCGATGTCGAGCTGATCGGCGTTGGCGGTGGCGGGGTTGTTGTTCGCCTTGTAGGCCACCTTGTTATACGTGGAGCCATCCTGGCTCAGGTAGACCTCGTAGTGGTAGTACGAACCCGGGACGTTCTGCAGGGAGATGCTGCTGATGCGGTACGTGCCGTCGAAGGTCACGTCGATGAAGCGGCGGTAGTCCTGCATGGAGTTCTTGTCCGGCGACTGCCAGTAGGTGTCGGCGCGGCCGTCGACGGCGAGCGCGGCCTCGTGGCCCGAGGCCGAGGCAGCCTTCACGGTGAGGCCCGTGAGCTGCTGCGGCGCCGCGAACGCGATCGACGGGTACGCGAGCGCGCCGCAGGTGACGGCTCCAGCCGCGCCGGCGAGGGCGATGAGGCGGGCGGCCTTGCGCCACACGCGTTCTACGTGGATGGGGTGGGTCATGTAGTGTCCTTTGTTCGATGCCCCGCCCCGTGGCGGGGTGTCCAATATGGCCCGTACCTGCAGCGATGCTGCAAGCTAGGTGCGACTCGGCAGAATCGCACATAACGAACTATTTTACGGTACAACCTACTGGGAAATGGGGGAGAAAAAAGGACGAGAGGACCCGTTTGCTCATGCAAGGCCGCCGTGTTGGGGCGCATGTTGCGAGGGCGGGCATGAGGGCGTCGGCGTGCGCGCGGGCGCGGGCGCACGCAGGTGGAGCACTCGCTTGCGAGAAGTTCCGGTGCACGCGCCTCAAGTGCCGCCCGGGGCGGGCGCGCGCCGTTAGCGCATGCTGCTGATGAGGCGCGCGCGGCGGATGCAGGCGGGGACGCGTTCGAGCAAGAGGTCCACGTCGGCCGCGGACACATCGTCTGCCAGGGAGAAGCGCACGCTCCCGTGCGCCCAGGCGGGGTCGGCTATGCCCAGGGCCGTTATGACGTGCGAGGGCTCGGTGGAGCCGGTGGCGCAGGCCGAGCCCGCGGCTGCGGCTACGCCCGCGCGGTCGAGCAGCATGACGAGCAACTCGCTATCGCAGTCGCGGCAGACGAAGGACGCGATGGAGGGCAGGCGGCGCTCGCTCGGCGCAGGCCCGGTGAGCTGCACGTTTTCGCATGCGTCTAGGATGCCTTGGATAAAGGCGTCGCGTAGGGCCGCCACGTGGGCGGCTCGTGGCTCAAGGTCCGCGCAGGCCTCTGCGAGCGCGGTCGCCATGCCCGCGGCCCCCGCAAGGTTCTCGGTGCCCGCGCGCAGGCCGCGCTCCTGGGCGCCGCCGGTGATGAGCGGCGGGATGGAGAAGCCGGGGCGCAGGTAGAGCGCGCCTATGCCGCGCGGTCCGTGGAACTTGTGGCCGGAGAGCGAGAGCGCGTCGACGCCCAGGGTCCGTGCGTCTACCGGGATGTGGCCCACGGCCTGCACGGCATCCGTGTGGAACGGGACGTCGAATTCGTGGGCGATGGCGGCGAGCTGCGCGATGTCCTGCACGGCGCCCACCTCGTTGTTTGCCAGCATGATGCTGACCAGCGCCGCGGGGGGCGCGTCGACACCGGCGGCATGGTCGGCGGCGCTGGCATCCCGGAGTGCACGCCGCAGGTCGGCGGGGGCTACGAAACCCTCGGTATCTACGGGCAGGTGCGTGATCTCGACGCCCACGCGCTCGTGCTCGTCGCAGCCGTGCAGAATGGCGTGGTGCTCGATGGCGCTTGTGACGACGCGCACCCGCGCGCCGGCGCCGAATTGGTCGCGAAAGCGCTGGACCGCGCCGTGAAGCACCCAGGTGTCGGATTCCGATCCGCCGCTGGTGAAGAAGATGTCGTTAGGGGCTCCGGCGCCCAGGCAGGTTGCGATGCGCGCACGGGCGTCGGCAAGTGCATCGGCAGCTTCGCGCGCCACGCGATGGATGCCGCTGGGGTTGCCGAAGGTGCTGGTGAGGAGGGGCATCATGGCTTGCAGGGCGGCGGGCGACAGCGGCGTGGTGGCGGCGTTGTCGGCGTAGATGTACGGCTCTGCGGAAGCGGGCATGGTGGATCCTCCGGATGGGCGTGCGGGCCGTGACGCGCGGCCGGCGGGTTGATGAGGTGCGGCTCGGGTCTCTTCGCGCCCGCTGCCCGCGTGCGGACCGGGGGCGTGTCGGCGCGACGCGAGCGGCCAGCAGCCCGGGCGTCGCGCGTATCGGTCTGGAAGCGGGTTAGCGCAGGAACAGGAACCAGGCCGCGGCGGCCAGGATGAGGGCGATGACCGCGACGACCGCTATGGTCTTGGTGCGCCGGCGACGGCGCTCGTACTTCGAGGTGAAGATGGTGTGGCCCGGCTTAGGTGTTTGCAGGTAGCGCTCGGAATGCTGAAGGCCCTTGTAGCGGCCTCCCGTCGCCTGCGGGTGCTGGGCTCGTTCTTGCTGCTGGCGCTCGCGTGCCAAGGCGCGCTCGCGGGCCTGCTCTTGCGGGGTGAGGGGCAGGTACGAGGGATCGGACGTGGCCGTTCCCATATGACGCCGCCCGTGCGGCTGTTCGCTGGCGTCGCGCGTGGACGGCGACGGTTCGTCGAATGCTGTCATGATGCCCCTTATCTAACAGGCGAGATTGCAACCATTGTACGTGCGCCGTCCGTGACGCGTTTTTCTTTCGTGTAAAACCCGAGGCGTCTCCATATCCGTATCACAGCTGGATGTGAATGCCTCGACCTGCCAGAATCCAACAGATTGCTAATATCTTAGTTAGTTGCACTTAGATTTGATGAATATATGACGCTTAGAAAATATGAGGGATTCTGTTTATCGGCGTGGGCGCGGGGAATAAGAACCCTGTCCAAAGAAGACCGGGCCCCATGCAAGGCCCGGCAATCATAGAGGAGTGATTCATATGGCTAGCATGGTTCCGTATCGTTCTGTTTTCGGCGTTCGCCCCGTTGTTCCCGCCTCGCTGTTTGACGCGTTCGACGACATGATGGATTTCTCCAACAACGCCATGGCGTCCAAGGCGTTCCCTATCGACGTCGAGGATCAGGGCGATGCCTACGAGGTGAAGGCATATCTGACCGGCGTGAGCAAGGACGACATCGATGTCGAGCTCAACGAGGGTCGTCTCTCCATCTCCGTGAACGTGGAGGAGTCCGAGGAGAACAAGGATAAGAATTATCTGCAGAAGGAGTTCGTGTCCTACTCGGCAACGCGCGGCGTCTACCTGAAGGATGCGGCGTGCGAGGGCCTCACCGCCCGCTATGCCGACGGTGTGCTGACGGTTTCCGTTCCCAAGTTCGTGGAGAAGAAGAACGTCACCAAGGTTGCGATCGACTAATCTGCACAACCAGACGCTCCCGGTCATAGAGCACGAGGGCTCCGGCGCTGATGGACTGCCTCTCATTTCTTGGACACGAGAAATGGGAGGCTTTTCCATGGCGGGAAACGCTCTTTACGACGTCGGGATGAGAATGCGTGGATGCGGGCGAACGCGCGAGAGGGGACATTTTGTGCGTATGGGTTTGCGGCGCTTAACGGGCCAATGGCGCCACAAATCCATACGCACAAACGCCGCATGTGGCAAAAACCATACGTGTGAGCACGAATGGTACGGAAACCATACGTACAAACACCGTTCGCGGTGGAAGCCATACGCACAAACGCCGTACGGGGCAGAAACCATACGTGCGGGCGCGAAGGCGCGTGCACACGGCCGATTGGGCGCGGGACCGCGGGGGCGGCCGTGCTTCACGCTACGGTGAGGGGGCGATTTTGGCCCGCGGGGCGGATGGAGAGGGTCGAGCCGTCGGCTCGCGTCCGGACGGCGGCGGTTCCGAGCTGGTCGATCAGCTCGGCATCCAGGCCTGCAGCCAGCGCGCGCACGGCGAGGCTCGGGCGGTTGTTTTCCTGCGAGATGTGCATGGCGACGAGTTGCTCGGTCGCGCCGGTTACGAGCTGCCGCGCGGCCTCGGCCGACTGCTCGTTCGAGAGATGACCCTGCGCGGAGGCGATGCGATCTTGCAAGGAGAGCGGATAGGGGCCGTGGCGCAGCAACGCGGGATCGTGGTTGGATTCGAGGGCGAGGATGCGCGCGCCGCGCAGCAAGCGCCCCGCCTCGGCGGGCATGACGCCGGTGTCCGTCATGAAGCCGATGGCGTCGTTTTGACCCTCGATGAGCAGGCCCACGGGATTTTCCACATCGTGCGAGGTAGAAAACGCGGTGATGCGCATGCCGGCGAGCTCGAGCTGGTCGCCGGGATCGAACTCGTTGGCGGCAAGGTCGCGCGTGGCCGCTCGCGCGGCGAGCGTGCCGCGGCTTGCATAGAGCGGTGCCGGGAAGGCTCGGAGCCATACGCCCAGGCCCTTCGTGTGGTCGCCGTGCTCATGCGTGACGACGACGCCCCGTACGAGCTGCTCGTCGAGCCCCAGCTCCCGCATGCGGGCGCGCGTCTCCTTGCGCGACAGGCCGTTGTCGATCATAACGAGGCCCTGGCCGCTCTCGACGATAGCGCAGTTTCCCTTTGATCCGCTGGCTAGCACGTGCAGGCGCAGGCGGCCGTGCATGGGTGCGGCGCCGGTGCGGACGACTGCGGGTAATGTGGGCGGGGTGGCGTGCATGCGGCTCCTTATGGATACAATGACAACGTGATAACAAGGAGGTCGTATGCCCACGGTTGCCCAGTATTGCGCACAACACAATGGAACATCCCGCAAGCCCTCGCGCCCGAATGGCGGCGAGCGCAGCGCTCCTGTGGTGCTCATGGTATCAGGCGGCGCGGACTCCACGGCGCTGGTGCTGATGGCCTGCACGTCGAAGCTGGATATCGCCGACGGCCGCGGCGTCGCGACGATCGCTCGCGAGCGGCTGCACGTGCTGCATGTCAACCATCATCTACGCGGCGCGGCGTCCGATGCGGACGAGGCGTTCGTCCGCGACCTGTGCGAGCGCTACGGGTTGCCGCTGTGTGTGGAGCATGCGTCGTTCACCGAGCTCGACGGCCAGAATCTGGAAGCTGCCGCGCGCGAGGTGCGCTACGCCGCCGCGCGCCGGTTGGTGAACGACCTGTCGCGCGAGATGGGCACCGCGCGCTCGGCGGCACGCATCCTTACCGCGCACACCTCGAGCGACCGCACGGAGACGTTCTTCATGAACGCCATCAAGGGCTCGGGGCCCGCGGGCCTGTCGAGCATCCCGCGCCGCCGCAATATCATCGTGCGCCCGCTCATCGACAGGACGCACGAGGACCTCGTGCACTACCTGCGGGTGAACGACCAGGCATGGCGCGAAGACGAGTCCAATCAGGACACCACCTATCTGCGTAACTTCATCCGTCACAACATCGTGCCGCTGGCCGAGGCGTGCAACGCCAACCTCGAGCGCGCGGTGTGCGCGTCCTGCGACATCCTGGGCGACGAGGATGCGTTCATGTCTCAGCTTGCGGCTACGGCGCTGCGCGCATGCACGATCCGGGCACAGGAGGGGCTGCTGGTGCTGGATGGTAACAAGCTGGCGGCCTCGGAGGTGGCGGTGGCTCGCCGCATGGTGCGGCGCGCGGTGGGCATGCTCGATGCCGACGCCCGCCTGGAGATGCGCCACGTCGAAGCCGTGCTCGCCCTGGTGGGAGCGGGCTCGGGCTCGACGACGTTACCCTGCGGGATTGATGCGCGCATGGAGTTCGGCACGCTCTCGCTGCGCACGCGTGCCGCCTGCGAGGAGTTGGCGGCCGGTTGGATCGAGCTGGACGAACCCTTCGCCGTTGCCAACGGCTGCCTGCTTTCGGCGCGTGTCCGCCGTATCGCGGCGGGTGACGACCCCGTGGCGCTGGCGCGCGAGGCCTCGACGGACGAAGTCGACGCGCTTGGTGGGGCGGCCTCGGTGTGGGTCGACGCCGAGTCGCTCGGCTACGCCGAGCGCGACCTGGAGGGCCTGTGCGGCTCCTGCCGCAGCGCCGTGCCCGTGGCGCATCGGCCGCGCCTGTGGGTGGATGCCCCGGCGGCGGGCGACATCATGTGTCCGTTGGGCATGAGCGGGCGTACGAAGAAGCTCTCGGATATCCTGGGCGCCGCTAGGATTCCGGTTGCGGAGCGTCCGCTCGTCCCGGTGTTGCGCACCACGCCGCAGGGCGCCATCGTGTGGGTTGCCGGGGTGCGCGTGGACGAGCGATTCAAGTGCACGCCCGCCACGCGCTATGTGCTCCAGCTGGAGATGCGTCGGGTTATCGCGTAAGCGTGGCGTTTTGGGCCATTGTTTCATCGAGCCTGGTAGAATTGGACAATTACGCTACGGTTGTAGCTGCTGCCCCGCTGCTGGACGGCAGCGAGCGTAAGGCAGCAGTTGAATCACACAGAAAGGGTTGCCATGGAAGCACTGCATCCGGACGTTGAGGAAGTACTGTTCTCCCGCGAGGACATCGCCGCTATGGTCAAGCGCATGGGCGAGGAGATCAAGCGTGACTACGAGGGCAAGGACCTGGTGCTGATCGCCGTGCTCCGCGGTGCCGTCGTCTTCATGGGCGACCTCATGCGCGCCATCGAGGCGCCGCTCGCCATCGATTTCATGGCCGTGTCGAGCTACGGCGACGGCGTGAAGTCCTCGGGCGTGGTCCGCATCGTGAAGGACCTCGATATCGATATCAAGGGTCGCGACGTGCTGATCGTCGAGGACATCCTGGATTCGGGCCTCACGCTCAAGTACCTCATGAAGAACCTGGCCAGCCGCCAGCCCGCCTCGCTCGAGGTGGCCGCCTTCCTGTGGAAGGACGTCGAGGGCCGCACCACGGCCGTCGAGCCGAAGTATGTTGGAACGCACTGCCCCGACGCGTTCGTGGTGGGTTACGGCCTCGACTATGCCGAGCGCTATCGCAACCTTCCGTACGTGGGCGTGCTCAAGCCGGAGGTTTATTCGTAATATGTCGGAATCGTTCAATCGAGCGAATGAGGGCGTCGTGCTGCGCGCGCAGGACGGCGAACAGGACGAGCAGGCGGAGCGCCAGAAGCCCGAGCAGGGTGCACCTGGTCCGGCCGATCGCAAGATGATGGGCCCCAACCCCGATGGCGGCCAGGGAGGTCCTGGCATGGGCGGCTTCGGCGGCCCGGGACGCCGCGGTACGGGCCCGTCGCGTGCCAACTGGCTTTACTTTCTGGTTGCCTGCGCGCTGCTTGCCTACGTGTTCTTCAGCCTGGGCAGCAACGCGCGTGGCGTGAAGAGCTCTGTCGAGCTTCCTACCAGCGAGTTCGTTTCGGCTGTGGAGGACGGCCGCGTGGAGAGCGCGACCTACACGGTGATGGACGGCAAGCTGGCCGGTTCGTTCTGGGAAAAGAAGAAGGATGTAGGCGACGAGAAGAAGGCGACCGCCTTCACCTCGACCTATGTGGGCAACGACTCGCTGTCCGAGCTCATGGCCAAGCATCCCGAGACGAAGTACGAGGTCGACACCAAGGACCCCGATTTCCTGGCCGACCTCCTGATGGGCCTGCTGCCCACGGTGGTGCTGGTGGGACTCATGTTCTACTTCATGCGCCAGATGATGGGGGCCAACAACAAGGCCATGCAGTTTGGCAAGACCGACGCCAAGACCACCGCGGCCACGCGTCCCAACGTGAAGTTCAAGGACGTGGCCGGTATCGACGAGGCCGTGGAGGAGCTCGAGGAGATTCGCGACTTCTTGTCCGAACCCGAGCGCTTCCGCAAGCTCGGTGCCAAGATCCCGCGCGGCGTGCTGCTGGTAGGCCCTCCGGGCACCGGTAAGACGCTGCTTGCCAAGGCGGTTGCCGGCGAGGCGGGCGTGCCGTTCTTCAGCATCTCCGGCTCCGATTTCGTCGAGATGTTCGTGGGCGTGGGCGCGAGCCGCGTTCGCGACCTGTTCAAGAACGCTAAAGAGCAGTCGCCGTCGATCATCTTCATCGACGAGATCGACGCCGTGGGCCGTCAGCGCGGCGCCGGCCTGGGCGGCGGCCACGACGAGCGTGAGCAGACGCTCAACCAGCTGCTGGTCGAGATGGATGGCTTCGAGGACTCCGAGAACGTCATCTTGATCGCGGCCACCAACCGCCCCGACGTCCTCGACCCCGCGCTGCTGCGCCCGGGTCGCTTCGACCGCCAGGTCACGGTGGACCGCCCCGACGTGAAGGGCCGCGAGCAGATCCTGCGCGTCCATGCCGTCAACAAGCCGTTGGACGAGGACGTGAAGTTCGACAAGCTCGCCCAGCTCACCGTGGGCTTCACCGGCGCCGACCTGGCCAACCTGCTCAACGAGTCCGCGTTGCTGGCGGCGCGTCGCAACCGCAGCCTCATCTCGATGGACGAGATCGAGGAGTCGATGGAGCGCGTGATCGCCGGACCCGAGCGCAAGGGCCGCGTCATGAGCGAGCACGAGCGCACGACCATCGCATACCACGAGAGCGGCCATGCGTTGGTGGGCCATGTGTTGGACAACGCCGACCCGGTGCACAAGATCTCGATCATCAGCCGCGGTCAGGCGCTCGGCTACACGCTGCAGCTTCCCGCCGAGGATCATTTCCTCAAGACGCGCAACGAGATGCTCGACGAGCTCGCCGTGTTCCTGGGAGGTCGCGTCGCCGAGGAGCTCATGTGCGACGACATCACGTCGGGCGCGAGCAACGACCTCGAGCGCGCTACCAAGATGGCGCGCGAGATGGTTACCCGTCTGGGTATGAGCGACGAGCTGGGCACGATGGTGTTCGGCGAGGCCCAGCACCAGGTGTTCCTTGGTCGCGATTACGCCGATCACCAGGATTACTCCGAGGAGACGGCGCGTCGCATCGACATCGAGGTCCAGCGCATCATGCGCGAGGCGCACGAGCGCGCGGTTCGCATTCTGGAGGCCCGCCGCGATCAGCTCGACCTGATGGCGCAGGTGCTGCTCGAGCGCGAGACCGTCGAGGGCGATGCGGTGACGGCCCTGCTCGACAACGAGTGGGACAGCTATCTGGAGCGCGAGGTCGATATCCGCGCTGCGAAGGAGGAGCGCAACGCGGCCGCCGCGCGCAAGCCCAAGCAGAGCGACGAGGAGATCGCCGCCGACGCAGCGGCGTACGCCGAGGCCGCCGTTGCCGCCGAGGCCGAGCGCGATGCCGAGGCCGCCCGCAAGGATGGGCCCGCGGCCGATAGCGGAGATGCTTCCGCCGACGCCGGGGACGAGGCGTAGCCCGGGTTTGCGGAGCTGCTAGCCTTACGGCGCTGTTGGTCCAACAGCACCGTTCAACAACGATGCGCTGGAACAACGCCGCATCGGAACAACGCTGCATCGGAGGATCCCGCTCTTTGCGAGCGGGATCTTTCTTTTTTAGAGCGGTTTCCGGTTGCTTGACGGGAGGATTTTCGTTCGAGGGCGTGGGGGCCGCGGATTCCTGGCGGGTAGGGTGCGGCACCGCGGATTCCCGACGAACGGGCTTGCGCTCGCGGCGTTAACTTGTGCGCATTTCAGCAAGGCTCTTCGTCCAACCGCGGCGGGGCGGGTATAGTGGGATGACGTTGCGCTGACGCTGGCTTGTTGCTACGCGTCGACGGGCTCGTCGGACCCGCGGGGCGCGCGTTGTTGTCAATCGTCATCGAGGAGGACCGCTGTGGCCGGATTTATCTCGCGCGCCAAAGAGGTTATGCACCGCAAACGGGTCGAAGAGCCCAAGGTGTTCATGTTGTATTTCCTGCTGAGGGCATTGGTGCTCGTCACGCTTGTGCGCTCGGCGTTCCTGGGCCACTACGAGCATATGATGCTGTGCGTGCTCACCCTGCTCCTGCTGTTGTTGCCGTCTCTTATCGAGCACACGCTCGACATCGAGCTGCCCGACCTGCTGGAGTCCATCATCCTGCTCTTCATATTCGCTGCCGAGATACTCGGCGAGATCGATGCCTTCTATATCCGCATTCCGTTCTGGGACACCATCCTCCATACCACCTGGGGCTTCCTGTGCGCGGGCATCGGCTTTGCGCTGTTCGACATTCTCAACCGCAGCGATTCATCGAAGATCAAGCTCACGCCGTTGTACATGGCGATTTCGGCCATCGCGTTCTCGATGTGCATCGGTGCCTGCTGGGAGATCTTCGAGTACTTCGCCGATTGCTTCATTGGCGTGGACATGCAGAAGGACACCTTGGTCCAGGGCATCAACACGGTGTGGCTGGATCCCACGAACTCCAACATCACCATTCCCGTGCGCGATATCGTGTCGAGCCAGATCAACCTGGCGTCGGGCGAGGTCATCCCGATCCCCGGCGGCTACCTGGATATCGGCATCCACGACACCATGGCTGATTTGATCGTGAACCTTATCGGTGCGCTGGTGTTTGCGGTCTTGGGCTTCGCGTACGTGAAGACGCGCGACCACAATTCGTTTGCCGCGCGCTTCATTCCGCGGGTCCGTCGCGCCCGCGCTCACGAGAAAGCCGGCCGCTAGGGTCGGCGCCGGCCGACCACGCGGCTGCGGTGTATCCCCGCCGCCCGGTATGCCAAGAAAGGGGCTGCAACCAGATGACGTATGAGTTTCGTTGCGACGCGCATACGCATACGCTGTATTCGCGCCACGCGTATTCGACAATTATGGAGAACCTGCAGGCAGCGCGTGCTGCCGGCCTGGAGCTGCTGGGGTCGGCCGACCATCTGAGCGGGATGCTGTTCCCCACATCGGACATTCGCAACTACCAGTTCTTCCTCAACATGGACGTGTGGCCGCGCGAGCATGACGGGGTCGTGCTGCTGCGCGGTGCCGAGGTGGATATCCTGGGCTTGGATGGGCGGTTGTTCGGTCAGGACATCCCGGTCGACGCCAGCATTGTCGGACGTCTGTACAAGGAGGAGAAAAGCCTGTTCGAACGGCTGACCGAGCCGCTCGATTACGTGGTGGCGAGTGTGCATAACAACGCGTTCGCGGACGGGGCCACGATGGACGAGACAACGCAGATGCATCTGAACGTGCTGGCGCAGCCCAAGGTGTTCATCCTGGGCCATGTGGGGCGCTCGGGCGTGCCGTTCGATCTGGATACGGTGCTTGCCGCCGCGCGCGACGCCCATAAGCTCATCGAGATCAACGAGCACAGCTTGCAGCGCGGGGCGACGAGCGGCACTTATCGGAGGTGCCGCGATATCGCATGCCGGTGCGCCGAGCTGGGGGTGGGCATCACCGTGTCGACCGACGCGCACATCGCGTGCGACATCGGTCACATGCCGGCGGCAGCCGAGATGCTCGCGTCGATCGACTTCCCCGAGGAACTGGTGATGAACCGCAGCGCTGCCGCGTTCTTGGGCGAGCTGGCGGCGGCCGGCGTATGCGACCTGACGGAGCTGGCACCGAACGCGTAGCGCGGGACCTCCAGGTGGCTGCAAGGCTAACAGACGACCTTGCGCCTGCGCGCGGCCTCGCGTAGCATCGTTCGCATGCAAAAGCACCCAGCGAAAGGAGCTGCCCGATGTTGAAACGCACCTTGCAGGAGGACCTCGATCGCGCCATCGCCTTCCACGGTCATCTGTGCGGCGGTCAGATGATCGGCACCCGCATGGCTCGCCTGGCGCTCGAGTACTTCCATATCGAGGACCCCGATACCTATCGCGACTTGATCGCCTTCGTGGAATGCGACCGCTGCCTGGCAGACGCCGTGATCTCGGTGAGCCATTGCCATCTGGGCAAGCGCCGCCTCAAGTGGTACGACTACGGCATCATGTCGGCAAGCTTCTACGATATCGCCAGCGGCAAGGCGATTCGCATCTCGCAGCGCCAGGATGTGCCGCGTTGCCCCAAGGGCGAGGACGTCGTCGCGTTCTTCAACCAGTATTCCGATACCGAGCTGTTCCATGTGCACGAGGTCGAGCTGCCCGATATGGACGAGTGCGACCTGCCCGGCAAGCCGCGTGTGACGCAGGTCTGCGAGGCGTGCGGCGAGCGCGTGCACGACGGTCGCGGCGTCGAGCGCGACGGGCATGTGTATTGCAAGCGGTGCGCGGGCGAGCGCGTCTACTACGTCGAGGGCGCCGAGCTGACGCCCGAGCAGATTGTCGCCGGCGCCTAGCCGGTTGTTTTGGGCGCCGGCCGACGGCTTAGCCCGGAGGGCGTGCGCGAAATGCAGCGGCTCGCTGCGCCCATAATGGAAAAGGCGGCGTGGCTGGGGTGGGGATCCCGGTCACGCCGTCTTTGCGTGCGCGCGAGCTGCGGATCGGCGGCCTTCGCGCGAAAGCTGGCGGAGCGCGGCCGGCGGCTGCGGCGGCGATACCGGCGCGTGGCTCGGGGCGGCGGGTAGCTCGCCCGAATGGCGCCCGCGAGGTTTCTTATAAAAATGTAAGCAGGTCATCATAGCGGCTTCACGAGCGCCCGTTATCCTCGGGTGCACACAAGGCAGGAGAGGAGGCCGCGCGTGATCGACGTTCGCGGTTTGAAGCGACTAACATGGACGGGCATCCGGCGCGCGATCGCGGTGGTGCTGGTCTTGCTGGGCACGGCGGCGGCATCTGGGTCGGCCGTGCTCGGTATTCGACATGGTCAGGAGCTGCGCGGTGCCGGAGCGGTCGATTCCCCTGCGATTCCGGATACGGCGTATGCCGGCGAGCTGCCGCGCGTCGGCCGCTTCGAAACGGATGTGACGTATAGCTGCTACGGGGTGGCGGGCAACGGCGAGGTCTCTTCGCATATGCTGTGGGACGATGCATGGTTTGACGGCGACCCTCGGGTGTACAACCACGATCTTGCTCGCGCGAGCTCGGTGCTCGCCGCGCTGGCGTACGCGGAGTCGGGTTTCTACCAAAGCGGTTCGAAGACCCCTCCCTACATGGAGAACGTCCTTCACCAGCTGGGGTTCGATATGGTCGAGACGGGGTCGTATCGTTTTCGCAGCGAGGTTGTGGACGAGGTGCTCGACGTGATGACGCAGCAGTCGGACGGCGTGGCATACGGGCTGGCTCGCAAGGAGCTGATGCCGGCGCCGGACGGCACCCCGCGCGAGCTCATAGCGGTCTCGGTGCGTGGAAGCTACGGATCGGAATGGCTCAGCAACTTCAACCTGGGTGCGGGCGAGGCCGCTGCGGCTGCCGAGGCGCTGGCAGATGAGCGCTCGCACGAC
>NZ_JADNJJ010000085.1:0-1017 GCF_015554865.1 Collinsella sp. D33t1_170424_A12
GCCCGGCCGTACGCGGTAGCTCCGCGGACGGCCGGGCCGGTTTTGCCTCTTGACAATGTTCAACTCATATTAAAGGGTGCGATGCGCAACGCGCGCATCGCACCCTTTTGGACTCATCTTTGATTCCAAAACAGCGCCCCTGTCGCCGGCAGCGCAGGGCAGCCGCAGCGGCTAGCCGCGTGCGGCCGCCCCGAGCTGGCCGCCGCCCGCACCCAGGCCGCGGCCGCTCGGGGCCGCGCCGGCGCTGCGCGGGGCCGCGGCGAATCCGGCACCGAGCTCGCCCGCGGCGCGCGGAGCGGGGATCTCGCCGACGCCATGGGTGAAGACGAAGGAGCCGTCCTCCACGTCGCACAGGACGGTGTCGCCCTCGTGCCACTCGCCCGCCAACAGCTCCTCGGACAGCGGGTCCTCGATCAAGCGCTGAATAGCACGGCGCAGCGGACGGGCGCCGTTGCTGAGATCGGTGCCCTCGGCCACGATCTTGTCGATAGCGGCATCGGTGAGGACGATGTTCATGCCGTTGGCGATGAGCCGTTGGCGCAGGTCGTCCACGAGCAGCCCGGCGATCTTGGTAAGCGACGCGCCCACCAGCTTCTTGAACACCACGATATCGTCGATGCGGTTCAGGAACTCGGGGCGGAACAGGCGCTTGAGCTCGCCCATCGCGCGCATGCGGATCTCGTCGGCGGTGAGGCCCGACTCGCCCGTGGTGCCGAAGCCCACCGACGCGTCCTGAGCGATCTCGCGAGCGCCCACGTTGGAAGTCATGATCACCACGGTGTTGCGGAAGTCGACGGTCTTGCCCTGGCCGTCGGTCAGACGGCCCTCGTCGAGCACCTGCAGCAGGATATTGAAGATGTCGGGGTGCGCCTTCTCGATCTCATCGAACAGCACCACCGAATACGGATGCCGACGCACGGCCTTGGTGAGCTGGCCGCCCTCGTCGTGCCCCACGTATCCCGGAGGCGAGCCGATGAGCTTGGAAACCTCGTACTCGCTGGCGAACTCGGACATGTC
>NZ_JADNJJ010000013.1:0-13095 GCF_015554865.1 Collinsella sp. D33t1_170424_A12
CCGCCAGGGAATCCAGCACGCGCACCGTGCGGTCGGGATAGCGCGCCTCCAGCTCGCGCGCGGCCAGGCACGCCGAGTTATACGTTCCCGAGATGCCCGAAGACAGCGTCACGTGCAGCACGTCCTTGCCGCCGCGCAGGAAGGGCTCCCAAAACTCGACGTACTCGCCCATGCTGATCTGGGAGGTCTTGGACTCGGCCCCGCCCTTCAGGCGCGCATAGAAATCCGCGGGGGAAACCGATCCGTATAGGTCATCCAGATACTGCTCGCCATCTATCTCGTAGTGGAAGCACACGTACGGAATATCGCGCTCCTCGAAGAACGAGCGCGGGTAATCGCTCGTGGAACAGCAGGTCAGAACATATGAATTCATACCAGGCTCCCCTCTGGTGCGTACGTAGGGAAACAAAACCATGCCATAATAGCCTAGTACATTTGTACATTATCTGCCTGAAGTAAAAGACACCAGAAAGAAACGGGAGGAGCGCCGCGGCGACCCCTCCCGTCTTGCAATCGATCGAGCTCGGCTTTAATCGGCGAGCTTGTACTTCTCCAGGGCCTTCAGCACGATGGCGCCGGCCTCGGTGCACAGCTTGTCGTCGGGCGCCTCGGTGAGCACGCGAACCAGCGGCTCGGTGCCGGATGCGCGCACGAACACGCGGCCGTTGCCCTCCAGAAAGGCGTCGGCCTCGGCGATGGCGGCCTTGATGTCCTCGCCGTTCATCACCGCGTCCTTGTCGGACACGCGGACGTTCACCAGCTGCTGCGGGTACAGCTTGACCGGACGCGTGAGCTCCGAGAGCTTCTCGCGCTCGGCGCGCAGCACCTCCATGATGCGCAGCGAGGTAAGGATGCCGTCACCGGTCTTGGCAAGGTCGCCAAAGATGATGTGGCCGCTCTGCTCGCCGCCGAAGTTATAGCCATTCTCGCGCATGCAGGCGTACACGTACTTATCGCCCACGTCGGTCTTCTCGTAGTTCAGGCCGGCAGCCTCGAGGGCGCGGAAGAAGCCGAAGTTTCCCATCACGGTGGGAACCACGGTGTTCTTGGCCAGGCGGCCGTGCTTGCTCATGTAGGTGCCGCACACGTACAGGATCAGGTCGCCGTCTACCAGGCGGCCGCGCTCGTCAACAGCCAGGCAGCGGTCGGCGTCGCCGTCGTAGGCAAAGCCCACGTCCAGGCCGTTTTCCACCACGAAGCGCTGCAGGCCCTCGATGTGCGTCGAGCCGCATGCAACGTTGATGTTGTAGCCGTTCGGCGCGTTGTTGATCACATGGGTCTCGGCGCCCAGGGCGTCGAACACCGGGCGGGCGACGCTGGAGGCGGAGCCGTTCGCGCAGTCCAGACCGATCTTCATACCCTGCAGCGAGAACCCGCAGCTAGCGATAAGATGGGCGATGTAGCGGTTACGGCCCTGCATGTAGTCCACGGTGCAGCCGATGTTCTCGCCGGTGGCCAGCGGAACCTCGGACTTGCCGTCGATGTAGTCCTCCACGAGCTCCAAGACGTCCTCGTCCATCTTGTAACCCTCGCAGTTAACCAGCTTGATGCCGTTATCCGTGTAGGGGTTGTGGCTCGCCGTGATCATGACGCCGCAGTCGAAGGCGCCGTCCACGACCTCGTAGGACACGCCGGGCGTGGGGATGACGTGCAGCATGTAGGCATCGGCACCGCTGGCAACCAGACCGGCCACCAGCGCGGACTCGAACATGTAGCTGGACAGGCGCGTGTCCTTGCCAATGATGATACGGGCCTTCTTGCCCTGGCGGGCGCCATAGTACCAGCCAACGAAGCGACCGATCTTATAGGCGTGGTCAACGTTGAGACCCTCGTTTGCACGGCCGCGGAAGCCATCGGTGCCGAAATACTTCATAGGAACAACCTTTCCGTTTCATACGGTGCGCATGCAGCGCGCGCCCCTGGCCGGCACCACCGCGGCGCCCGCGTATGCGGAAAGCCGCCAAGGCACCCGGGACGCCGGCGAAACGCTTGCAGAAAAACGGCAACCGTTCGCGTTTCACGCAGCACGCGGGAACGCTTCATATGATAGCAGCGGCGTAGCCGAGGGCGGCGCCCGCGCAAACTCTTTACATGTATGGAGTGTTTTTCGAATCGAGCGACGGCGGGGCGCCCCACATCCGCAGCCAGCCCTCCCCGTATGGGAGCAGCAGCCGAACGCCCGGGCGATAGTTCGCTATACTCGAATATCGACTGAACATCATAGGGTTGGGCGGTAAGGTGACCGATATGCACGACGAGCTCCTGTCTTTGGTAGTTCCCTGCTATAACGAGGAGGACTGCCTCCCGCTGTTCTATAACGAGGTCGCCGCGACCCTCGACGAGCTCGTCCAGCGCGTAGACGAGGATCTGCGCTTCGAGCTGATCTTCGTGGACGACGGCTCGCGCGACCGCACGCTCGAGGTGGCGAAGGCGCTGCCCGCCAACCCGCCGTCGCACCCCCGGCTCGAAGGGCGCCTCGCCATCCGCTGGGTATCGTTCTCGCGCAACTTCGGCAAGGAGGCCGCCATCTACGCGGGGCTCGACGCGGCCCGCGGCGCCTACACCGCCATCCTCGACGCCGACCTGCAAGATCCGCCGTCGCTGCTCCTCGAGATGTTTTGCACCCTGCAGCGCGAACACGCCGACTCCGTGGCGGCCCGGCGCGTGAACCGCGACGGCGAACCGCCCATCCGCTCGTTCTTCGCCCGCCAGTTCTACAAGATCATCCAGAAGATCTCGACCGCCGACATCGTGGACGGCGCACGCGACTACCGCCTCATGCGGCGGCCCGTGGTGGATGCGATCCTCTCGCTTCGCGAGTACAACCGTTTTTCGAAGGGCATCTTCGGATGGGTGGGGTTCAAGAACGTCTGGGTGCCCTACCAGCACGCGGACCGCGCCGCCGGCGAGACCAAATGGAGCTTCTTCTCGCTGCTGCTCTACGCGCTCGACGGCATCGTGGCCTTCTCCACCGCCCCCTTGTCGTTCGCCTCGCTCACCGGCATCGTCCTGTGCATCGCGGCGCTGCTGGCCATGCTGGTCATCCTGGTGCGCGCGATGCTTTTCGGCGACCCCGTGCAGGGCTGGCCGTCGCTGGCGTGCATCATCACGTTCCTCGGCGGCATCCAGCTGCTATGCCTGGGCATCATGGGCCAGTACCTCGCCAAGACCTACCTAGAGACCAAGCGCCGCCCGCTCTACCTCGTGCGCGAGACCAACGTGGATCCGCGCGCGTACGCGTGGTGCGATGCATCGCAACCCGCGACGGCGGCATGGCAGGGCGACACCGCCCCCGCAGCACCGAAACGCCCCGAACCGGGCAGCGCGCACGCATCCCGCACGCCAACGAAACGCAACGCGTCCACGTCCGAACGCTAGCCAGCCCCAGAAAGTAGCACCATGCACAACAACCTCGCATCATCCGCACGCAGTGCCGGCGCCTCAGACGCCCGTCCCTCGACGCACCCCGCCGCAACCACCGGCGCCCTCGCAACCGCCGATGCCGGCGCCGCTCGCAAGACGGGCCGGCTTGGGACCGTTCTCGTCGCGCTTTTGGCCGTCGCCTTGCTTGGCATCTACGTGCCCCGCATCTTCACCTACGATTTCTGGAGCGACGAGTGCTTCTCGGTCCTGCTCTCGCACATGGGCTTCAAAGAGATGCTCGATGCCACGGCGGCCGATGTGCACCCGCCCTTCTTCTACGCGGTGCTCATGGTGCTCTACCGCATCTTTGGAGACCAGGCGTGGGCCTATGGCCTGGCATCGCTCATCCCGTATGGGGCGTCGCTCGCCCTGTGCGCCACCTTCGTGCGAAGGAAGTTTGGAGCCGGTCCCGCGGCATGCACCATGCTGTGCTGGGCGTTCATGCACAACGCCGTAACGTACAACACCGAGCTGCGCATGTACTCCTGGACGGCCTTCTTCGTGTTCGCGAGCTTCTGCCTGCTGTACACCTGCCTGGAGAGGCACGCATGGCCCGCGCATATCGCGCTGGGCCTGAGCGCGGCGCTCGCATCCTACTGCCACTACTACGGCTTTCTCGCCGCGGGCCTCATCCTCTTCGCCCTCATGGTCGTCTCGCTCGCGCGACGCGCGCACGTGGGCAAGATGATCGCCACCTGCGCCTGCGCCCTTGCCACCTACCTTCCCTGGCTGCTCGTGCTGCTTGACACCTTCAAGCGGTCATCCGACGGCTTTTGGCTGCAGAACATCCCGTCGCTTGCAACCTGTCTCACGTTCCCGTTCCAGCTTGGTCGCGGCCCGCTTCTGGGCCAGATCCTGCTGGTGGGCTTCTTCGCGCTGTTCGCCTACACCGTGTACGCCACGCGCGCATCCGCGCGAGCAAAGGACGACGAGCAGTCGCTCGTGCTGCGCACCTGGCTGGGCGCGGGCATGTTTGCGTGGCTTGGCACCATCCTGGTGGGCCTGGGCCTCTCCCACGCCGTGCATCCCTTCCTTATCACCCGCTACCTCTTCCCCATCGCCCCCATCGCATGGATCATGCTGGGCGTCATGGCGGCGCGCGCGTTTGGCAAGCCCTACGCCGTTTGGGGTATCGCCCTGGCGGTGGCGCTGGTGGGCGCGCCCTCGTATGCGCGCAGCACGTCCAACGCCTTCAGCCGCTTCGAGTTCCACGAGCAGACCATGCAGAAGCTCGAGGAGTTGATCGAGCCCGGCGACACCGTTCTCACCGATACCTACGCGCTCGACTGGACCGTGCTCTCGGTGTACCTCCCCGAAAACGCCAACGATCCGTTCGATGCCGCACATGCGCCCGAGCTTGCGCCGGACACCACGTACTGGCTGCTGCTGGAAAGCCCCGAAAGCCTGGACGCCGCCAACGAGGCGCTGGAGCGGCAGGGGTACCGCGCGGTCGATACCGGCGTCTCCGGCATCGTGGTGAAGTATCCCGTCAACCTGTACCGCATAGAGAAGGCCGATTAGCCGCAGCGGGGCCCGGGCGCGCAGCGCGTACTCGGGCCCCGCTGCGTTTTGATGCGCGCAGCAGCGTGACGGCAACGACGCCAATCGTGCCCGTACGGCCGATCCATGCGCATCGTACATCGCACGCCCCGTACCGCCATAACGCATGCGCCGCCAAACAAAAACGGCCGGTCCCCCGATGGACCGGCCGAAAAGAACGCCGTGCCTGGCAGCGAAACGAATGGCACGGCGTTATGCGGGTTGCGCGTGCACGCGCAACCGAAGGCACCTCGCCCAGGGGCGCCAAGATTCGCTCCGCACAAAGTGTAAACATAAAGACCCTCGGTACACATTGGAAACGCGGAGGCGGGCTTCCTTTAGTCTATGCGCACTTCCCTACGATTTGTTGCGCAACATTTTGATTTTTCTTATTTGTGCCCGAGTCCAGACGCTTGAAGGCCACGGATCATAGCATCCTGCACTCGAGGCCCATGCGCCGCGTGCACCCTACAGCGCCACCATCCAGCGCACGAGCAGCGGCACCGCGATGGCGCCCGCCACGCTGGCCAGAGTTCCCACAAGGTAGATCTCCGCGAAGACCTTATCGTCCTTCATCTTCTCGTAGCGGGCGATGCTCTTGGCCGTGATGACGAAGGCGATGGCGCTGAACTCCCCCAGCAGCGTAAGCGTGCAGACCAGCAGGCGCTCGAGGATGCCGATCACGCGGCCCGAGTTGACGGGCTCGCCCGGCCGCACCGTATCGTTGGAAGCATCGTGCGCCACTTCGCGAAGCTCGCCCAGCACGAGCTTGACTAGCACGCATACGGGCGCGCCGCTCAACAGCAGAGAGGCGGCCCACACCAAGGTCTCGCTCCAATATGGCGTGAACCCGACCGCGCTGCGCGGTGCCAGGTACAGGGCCGCCAAAACGCAGCAGAAGATATGGAGCGCCTGATCCAGAAGGAAACGACGCAGGTCGCCGGGGCAGAGGCGCTTCAGCGCGGGGCGCGCGACGCCATCGATGAGCGCATGGGCAAGGCTCAGGCCGGCCCAAGCAAGCAGCGCCGCCCATGGGTCGCACCGCAAGCCGATAGCGACGAGGGCGGCGGCCACCGCCATGGCCGCCGCATAGATGACGCTATGCCGCAGCATCGCTGCGCCCAAACGATCCTTCTTGCTCGCAAGGTCATCCGACTGCAACCAGAAATCGCCCACCGCGTGCCCGGCGAACAGCAAGCACAGCGCCTCACCCACGATTGCCACCAGCTTCCTCTTCCAGCAGCGCGCGCGCCACGAACGCCGCGGCCAAGCGCTCTTGATTCACCATCCCGCCGTCCAGCAACCTGTCGATAGACTGCCTGGTACGGCCGGCGCCCTGTTCCATCCTATACGACAGTCCGGACAGCTGCGACGGAAGCGCAAGGACGCCCGCCTCGTCCAGATTGGCAACCGATACGGGCTGTCGAAGGCACGCGTCCTCGTCAAAGCACCCGGTACGCCCCTCGGCGCGCTCGATAACGGCGAGCAGCTCCGGCAACTGGGCACGGGCAGACTCGCAAGCGGCATCATCCACATGAAGCGCCATAGGATAGCGCAGCTCGACCTGACGCGCGAGCTCCGCCTGCCGCGTCGTACGCTGGGCAGATAGCAAGAGCGGATAGTTGGCCGACACCGTGTGCAGCGACGAAGGGTAGCCGGATGAAATGGCGAAGTTGTACAACCTGCTTTTCTTGGCATAGGAGATAGCATCGCGCGCGTGATGGTACGCCGTGCCGTCCTGCGCCGTAGAGGGTGCATCGGCTACCTGCACATCCCACGCGCCGCATCCCACGCCCCCGCGCAGGTCCGCCTGGACCACCAACAACGACAGCGATCGATGGTACAAGTACGCCGCCGCAGCGCTGGCAAACAGGCCCTGGACCTCATCCCCCGCACTAAAGACGACCTCTCGCAACAGATCATTTCGAAACAAGACATTGAGATACGCGAGCGAGGCGCCCATCACGTCTTGCACGCCCTGTCGCCTCGCTTCGGTCATCTTGCGCGAATCGCGGATATCCACCATAAGCGCTGCACATTGCTGCATGGCCACCCCCTGCTCACAGGTATTCGAACAGCTTCATGGTAGCACAGTTATTCTTTGCTATTTGATATAGCGCACTTTTTCTTTGCTATTTGACTTAGCACAAATTATTGATGGCGATTGGAAACGGCAACCTTGTGAAGATGGCAAATCTAGATTCCCAAATTGGGCAACTTTTCTTTGAGCGCAGTCATTTCCCTTGGCTGAAGATAGGCAGTGTTGAGGCTTTTCTTCCTGTAAGCCAAATACGTACCCGCCGTTATCTCAACGAGCTCCTTCGTGAAGAACTGTTCCCAGCTGAAGAAGGAACCGAAGATGCGATATGTCGTTGTCTTCATCGATAAAGACGATGCTGTTCTCGATGGATTAAAGGTCGCGCTCCCAGTTTCGCCCGGAAAGAACGCGGCACGGCACGTCGCAGTTGATAACCACCCCGCCGCTCTCGCCGAGCTCCTCATACTGAGCGATAAGGTCGATAAGCGTAGATTTACCTGTAGCGCTTTTGCCTTGCAAAATCGTTATATTTCTACGAATAGGCAACTTGATCTGAAGCTTATTGTTGCGAACGGTAAGCGGATGCTCTCCCCTCATGCGAAATCGCCCCTCAGGCAGTCGGCAGCAATCAACACGAGCTCGTCCATGGTGTGGGTGATTTCTCCCGTGTTAGCAACGCGCGCCGTGAATCTGCGGTTACCGAAATCCATCATGTGATACAGACTGATAGTGATGTCCTGCATCTTTGCTATCTTCAAAATCCAATATGCACAGTTATCGCCACAGTTCGACGCGTTATAAACCTTGTCAGGTAGAAACCTCAAAAGCAAGAGGGTCTTCACGCCGCTCGAAAGCGCTCGAAAGCTTTTCTACGGGAATGAGGCCCAAAATCCGGCTGTCGACCGCGTTGGGCCCCACGACCGTGGCGCCGTCGATTGACTTTATCATCCTTTGAGCGAGCTCGTCATTCAGCCACTCCGGCGACATAACGTTGTTGAAATACACGGACGTATTGTATATGACGTTATCCAAATCGCCGAAGTGAATCGTAAGCACGGGTCGCCTTTCTCTGAACCTCTTTGCAGTACGTAAACCTACCATCTCACAACGAAAGCCCATATAGTAATGAACCTTAGGGAAAGCATTTCCGTATACAAGATCCAACTTTGGAGCGGGGAACTCCATGCATGCAGAACACAACGAGAGCGCCACCGCTGCAGCAGCCACGCGCTCTTGATTCACCATGCCGCCGTCCAGCAACCTGTCGATAGACTGCCTGGTACGGCCGGCGCGCTGCTCCATCCTATACGACAGTCCGGACAGCTGGGGCGGGAGTGCAAGGACGCCCGCCTCGTCCAGATCGGCAACCGATACGGGCTGTTGAAGGCACGCGTGCTCGTCAAAGCACCCGGCGGCGTCGTCACGGACCACCACCCTCGAAGCGCAACCCCGTGCCCTTTCAAACCAACTTTAAAGAATCTATTACCCTCTCGTTGATAGGATCGCCCAACCCAGTCAGCTTGAAACTAGAGCCCCTTCATCCAATCCATCAGCCAATCAACCTCGTTAAAGAACAAACTGATGTCCGCAGAATAATTTGGATAAGCTTTTTTCAGATTGGTTAGGTTTGACACGCTGACAAGCAAGACATCCTGCATAGGAGTCTTTGCCCGCTCCAGCTCCGTGTACATTTTATTCGCTTCATCAGCGTGATCCATATCATAGGTGTATATCTTCGTATACTGCAAAGCGTAGTCGATATACAAAAGACAATACTCGTTGTTCCTATATTGCTCCGAATTCATTATTGATACGGAACCCTTGCTCGCTTGAAGCTTTTGCAATGCGTTCAGCTTGTTATTTAAACAAGACACCTCTGCCAAGGCATCTTTCAACTCATCGGAACGCGCTTCCACCTGTCCAAACTCCTTGATAGACAAGGCGAGCGATAACCCCTTAAAAAGACGATGCTCCTCCTCTGACCCCTTGCCTATTTTCAGATCCGAGCCCGAGATGACATCGTACACTTCAACGGCGGTCGCCCAAGAATGTTGCAGACGCGTGCGCAGCTGAATCTCGCATCGCAAACCGTCATACTGGCTGGTATTGCGACGCACCCTAAAATGACGGCTGCGGTAGCCGTCTTCCTTCGCAATCGATATGTGATCCTTAACATCATTGGCAGCAACGTTAAAGTGATCAATGATCAACGAGCTTAGCAGCTCAAGCTCTTCAAGGGTATCAACGATGACGCGACAGCCCGCGATGTCTTGAAGCATGGACAGTTTATGATTAACATCTGTACGTCGCAGTTTCGCAACAATAGCATCCGCGCGCTTCAAACGACCCACAACAACAGCGGAGCTGCACTTCTCCATAACAAGTTGCGCGAGCTCCGCTTTAACGTCAATCATCACCCGATTATGCGCTTGACGCCAAGCCTCTAGAATAGCCGATTCCTCAGCAAGCTCCTTGTAGGCGCCCTCATACGCCGCAATTGCCCTACCGGCATGTGCAACCTCGTGTTTAGAATACAGACGTCCATCCATTGCCGCGCCTATCGAAACAATGGGTTGGCGCTAACAGGATCACTGTAGTAGCTATATATCGAATCGTTGGATATGTAACGCGAGCAGCGGTCTGCCTGCGAACAATCTTCGCGGGCCAGCCTCCAAGGCAATTCTTTATGCGTCAAAACGCTTAATTCATTACCGTCATAATCAGAAAAGACGCTGCAAACATGCTGGACAAGCGCTTTCTCATGATTAGACAGCAACGATGCATCGCCGTAACCTCTAAGCTCTTCTGGTCCAATGACATATCGATGCCTGTGGAT
This sequence comes from Collinsella sp. D33t1_170424_A12, assembly GCF_015554865.1. Classification (NCBI taxonomy): domain Bacteria; kingdom Bacillati; phylum Actinomycetota; class Coriobacteriia; order Coriobacteriales; family Coriobacteriaceae; genus Collinsella; species Collinsella sp. D33t1_170424_A12. Next base: position 9,837 of record NZ_JADNJJ010000013.1, read on the forward strand.
ACCGAAGAGCTCGGGGCAAACCGGACCGTTAACCCATGCCTGAAATCCCTCTTCAAATAGCGGGCAGTGATCGTTCACGAGGGAGTATGCCTGAGAATAATATGCCAGTTTTTGCAGCTTCATCGTCGACACGTACCCAGTGTTTTCCAATATACTTGCCGCTACATCAAATATGCTCAGCATCCCCTCACCTTCCTTTCATCGATGCTGATATCAAGAATAGCCCTTTGAGGTCCAGGCAATCTACTGTTTCAAGCTAATTGTCTAACTCCAGTAAACCTGCACGGGCACACGTATATCAATGGCAGCAACGGTCATCCGCGATGGCGCCGTTGGCCAACAACCGCCCGCGCCAATATGAGTCAGGACGAGCAGGCGAACCAATATCACGCGGTTCACATATGCCCCATCATCTCATGCCCCTATAGCAAAACTCATCCGCAATTGCACCATCATAGGAGCGCTCAACGTCGCCCCAACAAGCACAACCGCAGTTGCCCGCACTTCCCGGTAAGCTCACCATAGATAAAAGGGCATCGACTTTTGCCGATGCCCCTAATAAGGCGAATTCTTTTCTCGTCAGCCAGCACATTAGATCAAAGCCAGAATCACCGCGCCGACGATGAAAGAGATGCCCAACACAAGCGGGGTACGGGATTTCCCAGTCTCATCCTTCACGAGAAAGGCCTTGATCGCATGCGCAAAAATGAGAAACCCTCCGATAATCAGCAGGTCAAGCGCCACGAACCTCGCGGTCGTAATATCGGCTGATAGCCCCGCCGCGTTAACGTTCACCAGCGTGAAGATCGCAGCAAAAACGGCAAAGAGAGCAAGGACGTTGCCGTAAATACGAGGCTCGATATTAACAACCTCATCCTTTTTATGCTCGACCTTCTTGAGCTCTTCGGCGTATACGTCAGAATACCCCGCAAGGCCGTTGAAGTTGAGCTCATCGGAGAAAGCGCCCGCATACGGATGCGCGACCGGCCCATCAACCCGCTGGAACGCTACCTGCGCGATCCCCTTGGACTTATCTAGCAAAATCGAATTGCCGCTAACGTTCGTGACGCGATAGAACAACCTCGTTCCATGGCCAGGGAAATACAGCGGCGCATCCAGTGAAAGCCCCTCGCGGATTCGCGAGTTGCGAAGAAGAATGCTGGCAGTAAGGTCGTTGGGAAGCTGGATGCACTCTATACAAGAAACAAAAGCAGAATCACCGGGATTAAGCTCCACTCCGGTTGTCTTGTTTTCGTTAACGTAGAATCCGTCGGTACGCAAATCATACGTAACCTGTCCAATGTTTGAAACATCAGCGTTGAGCAGCACACCGTTGTCGATCAACTCTCGAATCTTTGTATCGCTCAAGTACATACGAACCACTTCCTTTGGGCATCGAGTATAGCACCAAGATTGATGTGGCACTGTGTATTCGCCGTAGGCGTCCTGCCCTTCGCCACGCGCCACCAGGATTCGTCCTGGCGATACCAATCGATCGTTTCAGATAGCCCGGCGTCGAAATCCGTATGAATGGGCTTCCAGCCCAACTCGCGCTGGAGCTTGGAGGCATCGATGGCATAGCGAAGATCGTGCCCAGGACGGTCCGGCGCCCAATCGAAATCATCCTCGTCACGCCCAAACGCACGCAGGATCGCGCGCAGCACGGACAGGTTGTCGCGCTCGCCGTTCGCACCCACCAGATACGTCTCGCCTATTCGCCCGCGTGTCACGATCGACCACACGGCGGAGCTGTGATCGTCCACATGAATCCAATCACGCACATTGCGGCCGTCACCATACAGCTGCGGACGGACGCCGTCGATAATACTGGTAATCTGCCTTGGAATAAACTTCTCGATATGCTGTGATACGGCCCGTAGTTGTTCGAGCAATTGGAGATGGTAGCCCGCAGCCCGTAGGTTCGCGCCCAGGCGCGCACCATCATGTCGGATGACGCTTTCGTCGAGCTATAGGGGCTCGAAGGCCTGTACGGCAAGCCCTCGGTAAAACGATCCGAGCCTTCGAGCGGCAGATCGCCGAACACCTCGTCGGTAGAAACATGATGATACCGAACATCATGTTTACGGCATGCCTCTATAACCACGTACGTACCACGGACGTTCGTGTCAACAAATACCGACGGGTCGCTAATGGCGTTGTCGTTATGCGTCTCCGCTGCAAAGTGGACCACGGCATCTGCCCGAGCAGCCAACGAGTCGACCAGCTCCATGTCGCACACATCGCCCACAACCAGTCTCACTTGGCCCGCAGGTAGGCCCACAATATTTGCAGGATTTCCTGCGTAGGTTAGCTTGTCAAGGACTGTGACGTGTATACCCGAATGATCACGCACGATGTATCGCACAAAATTTGAACCCATAAAACCGCAACCGCCAGTCACGACGATGTGGCAAGAACCATACGAGAGCGAATCCATCATTCACCAACCCCCTAGGACCGACGCTCCCTGCGCATCAGAACACTCCGCACCAGAGCAGCGAGGGAAAATACCGCCATCATTGCCAATCCATATCCGAGCATGTCGAATAGAAGATCCCCGGCATCGAACTCCCTGCCCGGAACAAACAACTTATGCGTTTGATCGAACAAAGACCCCAATGCACAGAGCGCTCCACACGCTAGCATGCGCGACCGAACCAGCACGGGACGCCCCCACCATAGCAATGAAGCAACAGCGACAGGGAACCCAAACGCGAAGAACTCTGCCGTGTGTGCCCACTTGCGAATCCCGGCAACAGACAACAGCCGATCAACGACTGTGGCTAAACCGCAGGTATCGGCAGCCGAACCAGCCGCAGTTGTTTCATCGGCAAGTACGTCATGCTGGTAATCATGTGCAACCCCACTGGAAACATGATCTTGCACGGCATTAGAAAGATCACAGGTTTGCACCGGAGTCTGCTCCGTAAGAGCGAAGATGACACCAAACGCAATCAAAGCAGCAACCACCGAGGCCCAAAAGGCAACATAACGAACCTTAACAAACGAAGAATATGCCATTTATTTCCCGACCTATAACAAAAAGTCCCACCTGCTGCTGCGTGCGCAGATGGGACCAACAATCAAAATTTGAGCGAAACTCTACTCAGCCGCTTCCGAGCGATGCAGACCGCCGCGCTCCTCGACGGCCTCCCAGAACTCGTCGGCGAAGCGGGGGTCGTTCGCGGCCATGAGGGCGTTCGTGGCGATCCAGCCGGACGGGGTGCCGGTGTCGTAGCCCGAGAGCGGGTCGATGACC
>NZ_JADNJJ010000086.1:0-11919 GCF_015554865.1 Collinsella sp. D33t1_170424_A12
CTTCTCGGCCGCCTCGCGATCGTAGCGTTCGAACCTCTCGTCCACGCTAATCCCTGCCCATGGAGATGCCCTGCGCCTCGAGGTAGCGAAGCCAGCGATCCATGGTGTCCTCGGAGAGCGCGTGCTCCATCATGCACGCCTCCTCATCCGCGCGCTCGAATGAAACGCCCAACTCCTGGATGAGAAACGTGCGCAGGAGACGATGCCGGTACCACACGGCCTCGCCGATCTTGCGGCCCTCGTCGGTGAGCATAACCTTGCCGTAATGCGACTGGTCGACGAGCCCCTGGCTCTTGAGCGCTGCCACCGCCTTGTTGACCGAGGCCTTCGACACCTCGAGCTGGGTAGCGATGTCGACGGAGCGCACGCCGAGCCCGGCATGCTCGCCCGCCTCGCCCTCGAGTCGCACGATGCACTCGAGGTAGTCCTCGTTTGCAACGGTAAGACGCCGCGCCCGCGACGCACCGATCGTTTCCATAGTGGCATCCCCTCTTTCTAGCCTGTCTGTGATTCTACCCCATCCCCGCGACATCGCGCATATGCGTCGACGCAGGCGCCGCGCACGCTATAGTAAGGAGACGCCATCTTATATCTCAAGGAGGAATCATGAGCACAAGCGATGTTCTCGAGCGCTTCCTGCGCTACGTGCAGGTCGACACGCAGTCGGCCGACGAGCACTGCGACCAGGTGCCCTCGACCGCCATCCAATTCGACCTTGCCAACATGCTCGCCGACGAGCTGCGCGCCCTGGGCGCTCAGAACGTGACGGTCACCGAGCATGCATACGTGACCGCCCACATCCCGGCATCCACCGGCGCCGAAGGCAAACCGCGCCTCGGCTTGATCTCTCACCTCGACACAACCGAGCAGGCACCCGGCTTCGGCGTGAAGCCGCATGTGGTCTCCTACACCGGCGGCGACCTCGTCTGCGGCGTAGTGGATGGCACCCCCGTCGCCATCGGCCCCGAAAAGGTTCCCGCCCTCCGCGATCTCGAAAACGAGGACATCGTGTGCACCGACGGCACCACGCTGCTGGGCGCCGACGACAAGGCGGGCATCGCCGAGATCATGGCGCTCGTAGCCCGTCTCGCGCAGAACCCCGAGCTGCCCCATCCGCCGCTGGGCATCTGCTTCTGCCCCGACGAGGAGATCGGCCACGGCGCCGAGCTGCTCGACCTCGATTCATACGGCTGCACGTACGCCTACACGGTCGACGGCGGCCCCATCGGCGAACTCGAATGGGAATGCTTCAACGCGGCCGAGGCCGTCGTCTCCTTCCAGGGCTTTTCGATTCATCCGGGTGACTCTAAGAACCGCATGGTCAACGCCGGCGAGCTGTTCCATCGTTTCCACGGCCTGCTGCCCGCCGTACAGCGACCCGAGTACACCGAGGGATATGAGGGCTTCTACTACCTCGAGGGCGTCTCGGCGACAGTCGAGCATGCTACGGCGCGCTACATCATCCGCGACCACGACGGCAGGAAGTTCCAGGATAAAATCGACCTGCTGCTCAAGGCTGCCGAGTTCGTGAATGCCGAACAGGGATGCGAGCGCGTGCACGTCGAGATCAAGCAGCAATATCGCAACATGGCGGAAGTTGTGGCCGAGTACCCCGAGCTCATCGATCTTGCCAAGGAGTCCTTCAGCGCTGCGGGCGTCGAGCCCCACGTCATTCCCATCCGCGGCGGTACCGACGGTGCACAGCTCTCCTTCCGCGGACTGCCCTGCCCCAACCTGTCCACGGGCGCCTACTGCTGCCACGGCGTGAACGAGTTTATTCCGGTGGCGTCGCTCGAGAAGATGGTCGACGTCCTGCAGGAGCTCGTAGCTCGTTTCGCCTAGGCAGAGAGCGCGATTCACGGCATCTCCGCGTGCACCCCATAGGGCGCGCACATGAAAACGGCCCCGAAGCACACAGCGTGCTTCGGGGCCGTTGCATGTATCACAAGCGATCGCGCTGGCTACTCCTCGATAACCTCGCCCTCGGTCTCGGTACTGGAGTTGGACACGGTGGCGGTGCCGTTGGACCAATCGGAGGCGCTGTTGTTGGACAGATCGCCCGTGGTGGCGGACGACTCGCCCGTAGAGCCCATGGTCTGCGGACCACGCGGGTCCTCGCCGGCTTCGACGCGCTCCATCATCTGCGCGAGCTCCGCCTCGTCAACGAAGACGTAGCTCACCCCGCCGACATACGTGTCGGCGCCCGCCCAGGACGGGATGTTGGCCGACCAGATCTCGTCGGTGTTCATACCGCGCATCGCATTGGCAAGCGCGGCGATATCCTGGATGCTCATGTCGGTATCGATCATGTCGGACAGCGACTCGACCAGCGGAACGATATTGGTGGCGTCCGTCTTCTCAAGCAGCGTCTTAGCGAGTGCGGAGATGAAGATGCGCTGGTGGCGCATACGGGTGTAATCGCCATCGGCGAACGCGCGCGAGCGGCAGAAGGCCAGGGCGGAGGCGCCATCAAGCGTCTGCACGCCAGGCTCGATAACCATAGGGCCCGCCTTGGGGTCGTCGATCTTATCCGGCACGTTGCACTCGACGCCGCCCAGGGCATCTACCAGCTGTTCCATACCCTCGAAGCTCACCTCGGCATAGTGCGAGATCTCGACGTCGCAGAGCTTGTTGACGGTCTTGACGACCTCTTCCGGACCGCCCAGCGCGTGTGCCGCGTTGATCTTAGCCGTCTCGCCGTTGCTGAGCGTGACCATGGTGTCGCGCGGAATGGAGATGAGCGTAACCTGCTTGCCCTTAGGGTCGATGCGCGAAAGCACGATGGTGTCTGAGCGGAAGCTGTCCTCGCCCGGACGGCCGTCGGTGCCCAGCAGCAACATGTAGAAGGGCTCCCTCGTCACGTTGCTGTCGACCAGCGTTGCCAGGAGGTTGTCGGTAATCGAGGCGCCGCGCAGCTTGCCGGCGATATTGGATACCCACAGCCCGGCCGCGCTCGCGCCCGCGATGAGCACGCCGAGGAAGGTGCACAGCACCACGCGGCGGATCATGCGCCCGCGCCTGCGCTGACGGGCGCGCTCGGAATAGCGGCTCACGTTCTCTCGGCTATAGATGCGGCTGCTCGCGCCTGTGGACGGACGCCTGCCCTGCTGAATCGGTTTCTTGCTACCCATATACGTATCCTGCACTAATCATCGGATGGATCGGGAACGGATGCGGCTTCGACCACAGCACCCAGCGAGGTGAGCTTTTCGACGAAGCGCTCGTACCCGCGGTAGATATGATGGATGGCCGAGACCTCGGTGACGCCTTCTGCGGTCAGGCCGGCAAGCACGAGAGCCGCGCCGCCGCGCAGATCGGGGGAGACGACCTGGGCGCCCGAGAAGCCTTCGACACCGCGAATGATGGCATGATGGTCCTCGATACGGATGTGGGCGCCCATGCGCGATAGCTCGGACGCGAACATGAAACGGTTCTCGAAGATGTTCTCGGTAATGATGGAGCCGCCGTCAGCCAACGCCGACAGCACCATGACCTGTGCCTGCATATCCGTGGGGAAGCCGGGGAACGGGAGCGTCTGAATGTCGACCGGCTCGATGCGCTCAACGCGGTGGACGCGAAGGCCGTCCTCGATGCGCTCCGTCTTGATGCCCATCTGCTCCATCTTGCGCAGAACCATGCCCAGGTGCATGGGGTTGAAACCCGTGACCTCGACACCGGCCTCGCCCGCCATGAGGGCGCCGGCAACCAAGAACGTGCCGGCCTCGATACGGTCGCCCACCACGCGGTGCTCGACCGGATGCAGCTCGTCCACACCCTGGATGGTGACGACGGGCGTGCCGGCGCCCGTGATGCGAGCGCCCATCTTGTTGAGCATCGTAGCCAAGTCGACGATCTCGGGCTCGCGAGCCGCGTTGTCGATCACGGTCTCGCCCTTTGCGCGCACCGCGGCCATAATGAGGTTCTCGGTGGCGCCGACGCTCGCAAACTCGAGCGTGACCGACGAGCCCACCAGGCCCTCGGCGGCATCGGCGTAGATATATCCATGGTCGGTATCGAACGACACGCCCAAGGCTTCGAGGCCCAAGATATGCATATCGATCTTGCGCGCACCGAGGTTGCAGCCGCCCGGCATCGCGATCTTCGCCTTACCGAAACGGCCCAGCAACGGGCCCATGACCGCGGTAGAAGCACGCATCTTGGCAACCAGCTCGTAGGGAGCCTCCCAAGAATCCACCTGAGAGGTGTCGATAACCAAGGTATGCTCGTCGGCGACCTCGATGGTTGCGCCCATGCGCTTGAGGACCTTGCCCATCACATGAACGTCCGAGATGTTCGGCACGTTCGTGAGCGTAGTCTTGCCCGGCGCCAGCAGCGTGGCAGCCATAAGCTTAAGCGCAGAATTCTTTGCCCCCGAAACGTGCACGGAGCCCTCGAGCGTATGACCGCCCTCTACGCGAATGATATCCAAACGCTTACCCTTTCAAAAACATGCCCGGGGACGCGAGCGCCCCCGGGCATGATGCTCATCGCAAATAGGCTGCTCGGCGCATGCGCGCCTGACGTCTAATTGGCAAGCAAAAGCTTACACCATGCGATTTCATTATAAAGATACGAGCGGTGCGCATCGTCCTTAGACAGATTCAACAATGACTCTTCAAAACCTTGAATCTTAGCTTGAACCTTTTCGTGGTCGACCGTCGCCAGATCAGCGGCGCGATCTGCCAGCACAACCACCTCGTCTCCCGTGATCTGGGCATAGCCGCCGTCGACCGCGAACGTCTTGCTAACCGAGCCGATCGCTTCAAAGCAGATGCGGATGTAGCCGGGCTCGATGGTGCAGATCTCGCTGGCGTGTCGCGGAGCGACGCCGAGCATGCCGTCGGAAGACGGAATGGTCAGGTACACCGCTTCGCCATCGAACGCGCTGGTCTCGGGGCATACGATGCGGACGCGCATAGCCATAGCTTACGCCCCCATCTTCGCCGCGCGCTCGCGAACGTCGTCGATCGTTCCAGCATAGCGGAAGGCCTGCTCGGGCAGGTCGTCGCACTCGCCGTCAACAATGGCCGCAAAGGAGCGGACGGTATCGGCAACGCGGATGTAGACGCCGGGGTTGCCGGTGAACTGCTCGGCAACGTGGAAGGACTGCGACAGGAACTGCTGCAGCTTGCGGGCACGGTTGACCACCAGGCGCTGCTCGTCGGAGAGCTCGTCCATACCCAGAATCGCGATGATGTCCTGAAGGTCGGAGTACTCCTGCAGCATCTCCTGCACGCGAACGGCCACGCGGTAGTGCTCCTCGCCCACAACGCTCGGATCGAGCGCGTCGGAAGAGGAAGCCAGCGGATCGATAGCGGGATACAGGCCGAGCTCGGCGATGGAACGCGAAAGAACGGTGGTCGCATCCAGGTGGGTGAACGTGGTTGCCGGCGCCGGGTCCGTCAGGTCGTCGGCGGGAACGTACACAGCCTGGACGGACGTGATGGAGCCCGTCTTGGTGGACGTAATTCGCTCCTGCAGGTCGCCCATCTCGGTTGCGAGCGTGGGCTGGTAGCCAACTGCAGAGGGCATACGACCCAGAAGAGCCGACACCTCGGAACCCGCCTGCGAGAAGCGGAAGATGTTGTCGATGAAGAGCAGGACGTCCTGGCCGCGATCGCGGAAGTACTCCGCCTCGGTCAGGCCGGCAAGGCCGACGCGCAGACGCGCTCCGGGAGGCTCGTTCATCTGACCGTAGACCAGGCAGGTCTTGTTGATAACGCCGGACTCGCTCATCTCGAGGAACAGGTCGGTACCCTCGCGAGTACGCTCGCCGACGCCGGTGAACACAGACGTGCCGCCATGCTCCTGAGCCAGGTTGTTGATGAGCTCCTGAATCAGAACGGTCTTGCCAACGCCGGCGCCGCCGAACAGGCCGGTCTTGCCACCACGGATGTAAGGCTCGAGCAGGTCGACCGCCTTGATGCCGGTCTCGAAGATCTCGGTCTTGGTGGTGAGCTGGTCGAAGCTGGGCGCGGGATGGTGGATCGGGTAGTAATCCTCGACCTCGGGCATCTCCTTGCCGTCCACGGGCTCGCCCATGACGTTCCAGATGCGACCGAGGGTCTGCTTACCCACGGGCATCTTCATAGGTGCGCCGGTATCAACGACCTCCAAGCCGCGCTGGAGACCGTCGGTGGACGTCATGGCAACCGTGCGAACGACGTCGCCCGGCAGCTGGCTCTCAACCTCGAGGATCGTCTTTACGCGACCCACCGGGGTATCGGCATCGATGGTCAGCGCGTTGTAGATGTTCGGCACGCCGTCCTTGAATTTAACGTCGACGACAGCGCCGATGATGCGGACGATACGTCCAACACCCGCGGTCGCCGGAGCGTCGACGGACATGGTATCTGCCATTAGAAATCCTCCAATGCTGCGGCACCACCGATGATCTCGTTGAGCTCAGTCGTAATGGATGCCTGGCGTACGCGGTTGTACGTGCGCTTCAGATCGCTGATGATCGCCGTAGCGTTCTCGGTTGCCGAGTGCATGGCCTTGCGGCGCGCGCCCTGCTCGGCGGCAGCAGAGTCGATAAGGGCCTGCTGGATCACCGTGAGAACGTAGGTGGGAATCAGCTTTCCAAGCACGTACTCGGCGGAAGGTGCATAGGTAAACGGCGAGGTAAGACCCGTAGGGGCCTCGTTCTCGTTGTTGCGCGGTCCGCGGGCGGTCTTGAGCACCACGGGGTCGAGCGGCAGAATGCGCTCTTCGCGCAGCACCTGCTCGACACGGTTCTTCGCGTGGTGATAGATCACGTCGACGCGACCGAACTTCCCACTCGAGAAGCCGTCTTCGATGTAGCTCGAGATCGCGCGAGCGCGCTCGATGCTGGGGTCATCGGACTCTCCGACAACCCTCATCACCACATCGGGGTATTTGGAGAAATACTCCGTCACCTTGCGGCCGCACGTAATGAGCTCGATGCGCTTGGCGCCATGGCGGCGGAAGTGGTCGATGCGCTGGTCGACCGCGCGGTCGATCTGCACGTTGAAACCGCCGGCCAGGCCGCGATCGGAGCTAATGGCCACGATGAGGGCGCATTCGTACGTCTCGGGATTCGCAAGAAGAGGCGAGACCGTCTCGGACGCCGTATCGGTGGCGACCGTTAGCATGACGTCGGTAATGGCGTCACGGAAGGCCTCGGAGCTCTTCTCGCGATCAAGAGCACGCTTGATCTTCGCCGTCGCGACCATCTCCATAGTGCGCGTAATCTGCTCGGTGGTGGACACCGAGCCGATGCGCTTCTTTATTTCACGGAGGTTGGCCATCTGGCTTAGTTCCCCTCATTCTCCATGGAACCGGCTACCCCGGACTCGGCGCCGCGGGCGGCCATGAATTCTGCCTTGTAATCTGCAATAGCCTGCTCGAGCTTCTCGGCCGTATCGTCGTCGATCTTGCGATCGCCGATCTCGTCGAGTACCTTACCGTACGCGCCCTCCAGATACTGGATGAGCCCGTTGCGGAACGGGAGCACCTCGTCGAGCGACAAGTCGTCGAGATAGCCCTTGTTGCCGGCGAAGAGCACGGCGACCTGGGTGTTCACGGACATGGGCTTGAAGCGCGGCTGCTTGAGCAGCTCGGTCATGCGAGCACCATGCGTGAGCTGGCGCTGCGTGGCGGCATCGAGGTCGGAGCCAAACTGGGTGAAGCCGGCGAGCTCGCGGTACGCAGCAAGGTCCAAACGGAGGTTGCCGGCAACCTGCTTCATAGCCTTGGTCTGCGCAGAGCCACCGACGCGGCTCACGGAGATGCCGACGTCGACAGCGGGGCGCTGGCCCTGGTGGAACAGCTCACCCTGCAGGTAGATCTGACCATCCGTAATCGAGATCACGTTGGTGGGGATGTACGCGGAAACGTCGCCGTCCTGCGTCTCGATGATCGGCAGGGCGGTCAGGGAACCGCCGCCGTTCTCCTCGGAGAGCTTGCAGGCGCGCTCGAGCAGGCGCGAGTGCAGGTAGAAGATGTCGCCAGGGTATGCCTCGCGTCCCGGCGGGCGACGAAGCGTAAGCGACATCTGGCGATACGCGACAGCCTGCTTGGACAGGTCGTCGTAGACAACCAGCACGTGGCCGCCCGGATTGGTGCGGCTCGCAGGACGACCGTCTCGGCCGTTGTACATGAAGTACTCGCCGATAGCGGCGCCGGCCATAGGGGCGATGTACTGCAACGGCGCAGAGTCCGCAGCGGTAGCGCTCACGATGACCGTGTACTCCAGCGCATTATGCTGCGCCAAGGTCTCGCGGATGTTGGCAACGGTCGACGCCTTCTGGCCGATGGCCACGTAGACGCAGATCATGTCCTTGCCGCGCTGATTCAAGATCGCATCGATGGCGATAGCGGTCTTACCGGTCTTGCGGTCGCCGATGATGAGCTCGCGCTGGCCGCGGCCAACGGGGATCATCGCGTCGACGGCGAGCAGGCCGGTCTGAACCGGCTCGCACACCGGGGTGCGATCGATAACGCCCGGGGCCTTGAACTCGATGGGGCGACGATGGGTCTCACCCAGGGTGCCCTTGCCATCGATAGGCTGACCGAGCGGGTTGACGACGCGGCCAAGCATGCCGCGGCCAACAGGAATGTCCATAACACGACCGGTGGTACGGCACGCGTCGCCCTCCTTGATGGAGTCAACGTTGCCAAACAGAACCGCGCCCACTTCTTCGCGGTCGAGGTTCTGAGCCAAGCCGTACACGGTCTCACCCGTGATGGAACTGGTGAACTCCAGCAACTCACCAGCCATCGCGCTCTTGAGACCGAAAACGTGGGCGATACCATCGCCCACCTCGGCTACGTAGGATACTTCTTGGGTATCGACGGTAGCCGTCAGATCATACAGGCGTTGCTGCAGGATCTGCTCGATGTTCTCGGCACTAATTGCCTCGGACATGTGGCTATACCTCCGAATTCTTTACTGCATGAGTCATGACCTTGCGGGCCTGCTCGAGCTGATGACGCACGGATGCGTCACGGCGCCGACCGTTGGCGGACAAAATAAGGCCACCGATGATCGACGGGTCGACGCGTTCGATGAGGAACACGTTGCAGCCCAGGTCGAGCTCACACTTTTGGGTGATGAGCGCGCGCAGCTCGTTGTCGAGCGGTACGGCAGTGGTCACGGTGACGCCCATCGTCTGCTGGTCGCCATCGGCCATCTCGCTGTACAGATCGAGCACATCGCTCAGCTTATCAAGGTCGCCATGGGCGGCCATCTGGGACAGCACGGAGAGTACCTCGGGGCTCGCCTCGGCCTCGGCCTTCAGCGGAGCAAGGTTCTCGTAAACGCGGTCCTCGGTCTTTGCTGCCTCGAGCAGCGTGCGCGCGTAGGTTTCCAGCTTGCGCTTCTCGAAGCGCTCGCTGATCTGCTTATCGGCCATTGAGGGTGCCCACTTCCATGAGGTACTTCTTGATAAGCTCGCGCTGCTTGGCCTCGTCGTTGGCAAGGGTCTCGCCAACGATCTTGCCGGCAACGGCAACGGACATCTTTGCGATGGTGTCCGTCGCGCTTGCATAAGCGCGCTTCATTTCATCGTCTGCGCGGTCATGCGCCTTGGCGATGATGTCCTCGGCCTCGGAATGAGCCGCGGCGACGATGCGCGAGCGCTCCTTCTCGGCGTCGGAACGAGCATCAAGCACGATCTCGGAAGCCTTGCGGCGTGCCTCGGCCACGATGGCGTCTGCCTGGTCGCGGATCTCGGCTGCCTCGGCCTTGGTGGCGTCGGCCTCCTCGATGCTGTCCTCGATCTTGTGCTCACGGGCGTCGAGTACCGAGATGACCTTGGGCCACACGAACTTTGCCAGCAAGAACCAGATGATGAGGAAGATAACGAGCGCGGGCACGAACTCGGCCATCTTCGGGATAAGGATATCCGCACCGCCCGACTCCGTACCCTCGGCGAACGCCAGGGCGGGCGCGCTCAGCACCGAGGCGGCGGCCCCAAGCGTGATACCTGCGCGTGTAACGTTTTTCATGACTCCCCCTCGGGATCCGAAGTCCGGCGTCCTACTGAGAACACCCGACTATTTGACTACCAGTGCAACGACGAAGCCGATCAGGGCCAGAGCCTCAGCGAAAGCAGCGCCCATGATGAAGACGGTGAAGACGCGGTCCTGCACTTCAGGCTGACGAGCCATGGCGCTCGCAACGCCATATGCCGCAAGACCGATAGCGAGGCCAGCGCCAATAACACCGAGACCGTAACCGATAACTCCCACAATTCCTCCTTGAGTTCATGCGCCGCCTATCGACGCACTTTGAACACGATACCTATATCAAGCGCAGGCGAAGGGCGCCGCCGAGCGCCGCCCGTCCATGCGCCTGGTATCCAATTAATGGCCCTCTGCCTCTGCTCCCTGGATGTAGACAGCGGTGAGGACGGTGAAAACATACGCCTGAACGAAGGCAACGAAGATCTCGATCGCGTAGATAACAAACAAGATGCCCGCAAAAACGACAGACGGCAACGCGCCGAAGACGTTGGCAGCCGAAAGCTCCGTGATCAAGGGCTCGGCAAAGAGCGAGACCATGAGCGCGAAGGAGCCGAGCACGATATGGCCGGCGAACATGTTGCAGAACAGTCGGACGGCCAGCGTGATGGGGCGAAGCAGCGTAGAGATGAGCTCGATGAGCCAGACCAGGATGTTCAGCGGGAACATGACGCCCTTGGGCGCGAGACTCTTGATGTAACCCCACACGCCGTGATTCTTCATGCCCACGATGACGAAGTAGATGAACACGACGACGGCGAGGGCAGCGGTAGTCGAGATAGTGCCGGTGCCAGGCTTCATGCCGGGGATGATACCGATGATGTTGTTGACGACGATAAACATGAACAACGTGCCCAGAAACGGCAGGTGCCGACGCCAGGACTCTTTACCGAGGATGCCGACGCCCACGTCGTTCTCAAGATACTCCAAAACGAACTCCATGGCGTTGGCGAACCTGCCATGGGGAACGACCGAGACCTTTCGCGCGAAGGCAAACATCAAGACAAGGAGCACGATCGATGAGATGATGAGCCAAAACGTGTACTGGGTCACGCCGTGCATGAGGTCGCCGACCACGGGGATCGAGCTGAAGCTCGAAACGAGATGATTGATCTCGGCTGGCAGCTTATCGAACGCTTCCAAGGTTTCACCTTCCTTTTGTTCACCCGCACGCGGTCGCGCACGGGCTCGCAGCTATGAACGCCTACCGCACCTAATGGTATAGACGGCCAGAGCCGTCCAGCAAGCAAACAGGCTTAAGAGCTCCCCCGCAAGGAATACGATGAGCTCGTCTTCCCGCATGAGGTAGACCGCGGCGACCCCCGCCGACAACATGGCGAACGACACGAGCACGCTCAAGATCCCCTTGGGCAGGCTCGGCGCGCTCGTTCCCCGAAGCACCGGGTAGAGCGCAGCCATGAGCACGGCGAATGCGGCCAGGCCTATCGCGATTCCCAGGAGGGCAAACGGTATGTGGGAGCCAATGATCATCCCAGCGAACCGCCCATCCCCCTATCGACCCCGCTCGCCCCGAAGAGCGCTGGAATGCGGAATCGCGCGAACACTTGAGACTTTATTGTAGGCACTATTTTTCGGATTTCAACGAACTAATCGACCTCATTGCGGGGTTTTCGCCAACAGTGTTGGTTACGCAACAAACGGGGCGCGTACGCCGACTAACGGCACACGCGCCCGATAAAAAAGATGCACGATCTATGAATTATTTCGTACCGAAGATTCTATCGCCGGCATCTCCCAAGCCCGGAACGATATAGGCGTCCTCGTTGAGCTTCTCATCCACCGAGCAGGTGTAAACGCGCACATCGGGATCCGCGTCCAGAACGGCCTTGATGCCCTCGGGCGCCGCGATGAGCACCAGCAGGCGGACGTCCTTCACACCCTGGCGGCGCAGATACTCGATCGCCGCCGTGG
>NZ_JADNJJ010000087.1:0-2626 GCF_015554865.1 Collinsella sp. D33t1_170424_A12
GGCGCAGGGCATCTCCATGGGCAGGGATTAGCGTGGACGAGAGGTTCGAACGCTACGATCGCGAGGCGGCCGAGAAGCTGCGCCACCGCCTGGCCGAGGGCGTGCTGCTGGCGCAGGGCCCCATGGGCAGCGTCTTGCAGGGAGAGCCGGGAAGCGCGGATATCCCATCGGCACTCTGGAATGTGGCCGAGCCCCAAACGGTCTCGCGCCACCATCTGCTTTATGCGACAGCCGGCGCCGAGGTGCTCATAACCAATAGCTTTCAGGCAAACGCGCTCTCGTTGCAGCGTGACCGCATCGACCGCCGGGTGGGCGAGATGAATCGCGCTGCGGTGGATTGCGCCCGCGTGCGCGGCGTCGAGTTGCTGCTGGGCAGCGTGGGTCCGTGCGGCCTGGCGTCTTCCCTGCATGGTTCGCCCGAGTTCGAGCAGTCGTGTGCGGCGTATCGTCAGCAGGCGTACGCGTTGCTCGATGCCGGCGTATCGGGCATCTTGCTCGAGACGTTCACCTCGTTGGCCGAACTTGATCCCGCCCTTGCCGGCGTATTCGATGTGGCTGACGGGATGCCCGTTCTGGCGAGCGTGGTGATAGACGAGGAGGGGCGCCTCCTGAAAGACGGGCTGCCTATCGAGTCGGTCCTTTCGTATCTGCAGGAGCGCGGCGTCGATGCCGCGGGCGTGAATTGCTGCTCGCTGTCAGCGGCCGCGTGCGCGGTGCCCCGCATGGTCGAAGCCACCTCGCTGCCGCTCATGGTGCGTCCCAACGGCGGCGCACCCATCGGCTATGAGGATGGCGCGGTGCAATGGGGCGAGCACCCCGATGCCTTCGTCCAAGCTTGCGATGCATGGGTGAAGCAGGGTGTCCGTTTGGTTGCGGGATGTTGCGGCACATCGGCGCGAACCACCTGCGCCTTGGCGGGTCTGCTGGATAAGCTCTAGGCATGGGCTTTCGACGCGTCATGGCGGCGGTTTGTACTCGTTGTTGGAATTAGCTTGTGACGTGATTGGTAGAGTATCCTTTTATATGGCTGCCCTATCGAAAGGAACCCCGTTCGATGTCCGACATCATTCACTTTTCAACCGATGGCTGGTATGCACGCTGTGCCGAAGCGTTCACGTGTGAAAACGTTGGGCGTATCGCGGAGGCGGCCGGCCGCTATTGGCATGGGTCCGCCCCCGGGGGCGTCGTGTACGTTGGATTCGATGCTCGTTCCGGCGCGCGTGAGGCTGCGGAATGCGCTGCAGCCGAGTTGGCGGCCGTCGGGCTGCGCGTTGTCATGGCGAGCGAAGCGCTCCCTACGGCCGCGGTTGCCCATGCGATGACGCGGGATCTTTCGGCGGTCGGGTGCTTTATGGTGACGAGTTCTTCGTATCCTGCCGGATATCTGGGCGTCAAGCTGCGCGATATGCGGCGCGGCGACGACCTGCGCGGTTTTCTCGACGATATCGAGCAACTGATCGAGCCCGAGTACGCTTCGGCAAGCGGGCCGTGGTCGCGCGCCGATCTCCTAACGGCTTATCGAGACGAGGTGGCGAGCTACTTTTCGTCATCCGACGATGCGGTCGATGCCTGCACCGTGGTATATGACGCGATGTACGGCGTCGGTTCCGCCTGTGTGCCGTCGATGCTGTCGGATATGGGCGCGCGCGTGTTGGAGATGCATGGTTGCGGAGATCAGGGGGCGGCGGCCATGTGCTCCAATCCCGCGGAGCCCTGGATAGACGAGTGCGAGCGCGCGGTTGCCGCGTGCGACGCCCTGGCCGGCTTTGCAACAGACAGCGATGCCGAGCGCATGGGGGCGGTGGACGAGGACGGAAGGTATATAGATCCCGACGTGGTCGCGTCGCTGGTGCTCGCCTACCTCGTACAAGTCCGCGGGCTGCACGGGCGCGTCGTGGCGGGTGTCGCCTCGTCGAATACCCTACGACGCACGGCGGAGATGCTCGGGTGCCGTGTCGTGGTGAAGCCGGTGGGCTATACCTATATATATGAAGAACTCCATCGCTCCGATGTGCTGTTGGCGACGGATGGCCAGGGCGGCATCTGCATACCGAAGCACAGCCGGGAGCGTGACGGAATCCTTGCGGTGGCGGCCCTGACCGACCTCATGGTGCGTACCGGCAAGGGCCTGAAGCAGTTGAGCCGAGAGCTTGTCGAACGCGTGGGGGAAAGCTGGTACGGCCAGCGAGACGTCAGGCTCCGTATGGAGCAGGTGGAGATGCTCAATGCGATGCTGCCCGGTGTGAATCCGCGGGCGGTCGCGGGAAGGATCCCGGCCGCGGTGAGCCATATGGACGGTCTCCGTCTTGCATTCGATGATGGCGCCTGGCTCCTGTTGCGACCCAGTCGCGTCGACCCCGTCGTAAGGGTCTATGCGGAGGCCTCGTCGATCGAGGAGCGCGATCTGCTGCTCGATGCCGCGGCGGCGCTAGCACGCGGGGCTATCGAGTAGGGAGCCCGTCGGCCGGGAGGCCGCCAGCGCGCGGCGGCCGGTCATGCGTCTCGGATATGTGTAGGGAATGTGAACATGGTGACGTGGGTAGACGGCCCCCGGGCGCTATGGCATTATTAATCCCCGCCGCGCGGCTCCGAGGAGGACCGCCCGGCGCGTACCTTGAGAACCGGA
>NZ_JADNJJ010000088.1:0-3169 GCF_015554865.1 Collinsella sp. D33t1_170424_A12
GTATGTCAGTCTCAAAATTCCAGTAGATACGAATCCCGCCTGATTGCCATCGCTGCTTGTTTGCAGAAGGCCTCGAGTATCCCGCAGGTGAAGGAAAAGCTTCCGCTGATTGATGAAGTCTATGATGGCGGTATTCTTGACGATGCGAGTCTTCTTGAATTGGAGAAGATTCGAAAAGAGCTTCGCGGACTCATTCGATTCATCGTGGGCGGTCCGGGAAGGCGTGATGTTATTACTCATCTTGACGATCCCGTTACACAGGTTGTCTATGGTGTGGGCGCGGACATCGGCGAGGATTTCGAAGATTACAGGTTGAAGGTCGAACGCTATCTAAAAGATTGCTCTGATTCTCTGGTGATCCATAAGCTCCGTAGTAACCAGCCAATGACGGAATTCGAATTCGAGCAGCTCGAGCGAATTTTCACGCATGATCTTGGTAACGCGGAGGATTATGCCAAGGCATATGGTGATACTCCGTTTGGCTTGCTAGTGCGAAAGCTGGTACATCTTGAGTATGATGCTGCAATGGCTGCGTTTGCTTCGTTCCTGAACGATCAGAGCCTTAATGAACAGCAGATTTCTTTTGTCAAACGCGTCGTCAATTACGTAGTGGAGAACGGTTACATGGAGCCCGTTGCTCTGACGCAGCCCCCGTTCGATCGCCCACAGTCTTTCGTGCGAATGTTCAATACGCGGCAGCAAGGTGATTTGGTTGCCGTGATAAATGAGATCAAGCGCAATGCTGAACAGCCTGCGGCCTAGAGAGCCTGGTTTCGATCGTCTTGCTTCACAGCGCCTAAGCATTTGTTCTAGATGGCATGATCCGTTTAGGTGGTTGCTTTGCTGGCTTTATGTTAGTGGCGAGGTGGCCGTGCGCGTGCTCGATATTGGTTTCTACGGGCTTAAAGCCGACTTGTCCAACTTCGAGGGGTTTACAAGGCCTTTGGTGCTGAGTCCATAATCCGGGTGGTGTAGGGAATGCGTCTACGGGAACGGGTATTCCTTGAGGGTTTCGGAATCCTCTCCGCGGAATCGAAGCGTGAATACGAGGATGGTCTGCTTGGCCTCGTCGATCCAGTACAGAAGCCGGAAGGAGCGGACGTTCGCGCCATGCACCTCCTGGCCAATGGCCTTGCTCGCCTCTTCATCCACCATGTATGCGCGGGGAAACTCGGCGATGGTCGAGAATTTGGATGCGAGGTCGTCGTACAGCGCGGCGGCGGATTGCGGCAGGCCGAGCATCTCTTCGATATGGGTTGTGATGCTATCGAGGCGTTTCTCGAAGGTAGGGGTGATGCGGATGCTATAGGCCATGCTTCTCCCTTAACTCCGCAAGCGCCTCGAACGCATCGCGGCTCTTGCCTGCGCGATATTCCGCCATGCTCGTCCGGAAATCATCGGCGATGTCGTCGAGCTCTTGCTGGCGCCTCAGCTCCCGCTCGAGCGCACGCTGCATGAGTCGGTCATAGCGGGCGAACACCTCCGTGCTCATGATGACCATGTCCCCGTATCCGTTTTTGGTGATGTGGATGGGTTCGTCGAGCTCGTGGCATTTTGCCGAGATAGCAGCGCCGTCTTTGAGCTCCTTGATAGGCGCAATGACCATGTAAGGCTCCTCACGATGGGATAATAATCCCATTTTAGCACTGCTTATGAAGACCGATTGGTGTAGGTTATGGAATTCAAGTTTACCGTCCTCGATTACCAGACGCGCGCGGCCGATGCCGTGGTGAAGGTCTTCGATGGTCAGCCAAAGATCGAGGCGCAGTCCTATCTGCGTGACATGGGTACGAGCTCCGTCGACAAGCGCGGCCAGGGGACGCTCGGCATCATCGACTCCGCCGATGGTGCAGTGACCGACGACGGATCGGGCTTCCGAAACGCCCCGCTGCGCCTGTCCGGCTCCGACTTGCTCGACAACGTGAAGAAGTCCCAGCGCAAGAACGGCGTCCCCGTCTCCGCTGAGCTGCACCACGACCTGGGCGCCGTGGAGCTCGACGTGGAGATGGAGACGGGTACCGGCAAGACCTACGTCTACACCGAGACCATGTTCGAGCTCAACGCGCGCTACGGCTGGTCCAAGTTCATCATCGTGGTGCCGAGCGCCGCCATCCGCGAGGGCGTGGCCAAGTCGCTCCAGATTACGGCCAAGCACTTCCACGAGCGCTACGGCAAACAGCTGTGGGCACGCGTACGACCCGGCGTACCTGCGTTACCTGCTGAGCTTTGACGCGCACGAGGTGCACAAGGGCTACTTCTCCATCGATAAGAAGGGGCGGGCCTGCAACAGCAAACTCAAACGCGGCAGCGAGTTCGCCGAGGGCGAGGACGCCGTGGTCGCCTACGACCTCATTCTCAAGAACAAGGAGCGCCTGCTCTCCTTTGAGGAGCCGTGCCGGTTCATCTTCTCGCACTCCGCCTTGCGCGAGGGCTGGGACAACCCCAACGTGTTCCAGATCTGCACGCTCAAGAGCTCGGGAGACTCCGATATCTCCAAGCGCCAGGAGGTCGGCCGCGGCCTTCGCCTGTGCGTGGACCAAAACGGCACGCGTCAGGATGCGGCGCTGCTGGGGCGCGACGGCGTGCACGCCGTCAACCTCCTCACGGTAATCGCCTCGGAGGGCTACGACAGCTTTGTGAAGTCCCTGCAGACCGAGACCGCTGGCGAGCTGCGCGAGCGCCCGCGCCGGGTGGAGCACAAGTTGTTCGAGGGCGCGATGGTGAGCGACGGTGCGACCGAGTACATGCTCACCGCGGCCGACGCCGACGACATCATGTATGCCCTGGTGTGCGGCGGCCTTGTGGATTCCCATGGCAAACTCACGGATGCCTTCTGCGAGGGCTGCATGGAGCGGCTGCCCGATGGCAACATCCCCGAGCATCTGGATGGCTTCTTGCCGCAGATCGAGCGCATCGTGCGCAGCGCAGAGGACTCGAGCATCAAGATTCAAAACGGCTTCGAGGTCAAGGTTGCTGCGAACAAGCTCAACGACAACTTCCATAAGCGGGAGTTCCAGCAGCTGTGGGCGCGTATCAACCACAAGCATGCCTACACAGTGGAGTTCGATTCCGAGGAGCTGCGGCGAAACGCCGTGGCGAATATCAACGCCAACCTTTCCGTGTCGACGCCCCGCTATAGGCTCAAGCAGGGGTCGCAGCGCGCCGAGGC
>NZ_JADNJJ010000089.1:0-1180 GCF_015554865.1 Collinsella sp. D33t1_170424_A12
GTGCGCGTGGAGCGTCCGGTGTGCGATTTCTCGAAGTGCACCATGTGCGGCGAGTGCGTGCGCCAGTGCCCCACGTTCGCCTGCGACCTCACGCCCGCCGGGCGCTTCACGCTCGAGTCGACCTACTGCGTGGGGTGCGGGTTGTGCGCCGAGGTGTGCGAGGACCGCGCCATCACGATGGTGGAGACGGATGCGAGCGAGCTCATCGTGCCCGATCCCGAGGCCGAGAAGCGCGCCGCCGAGGCCGAGAAGGCGCGCGCCGAGGCCCTGAAGGCCAAGGAGGAGGCCAAGAAGAAGCTGTCCGCCGCGCTCGACAAGGTGGAGAAGCTGGCGGATTAGCGTGTTCGCGGGCGCGCGCCGCGTGACCTGCGCCGCGAGCTCGCGTACAATAGCGACCAGGAAGATCGAGTGCCGCGATTCGCGCTAGACGCGATTCGCGGCGCCTTATGTTTGCAAGGAGAAGTACATGGCGCTTTCCATCGGTATCGTGGGCCTGCCCAACGTGGGCAAGTCGACGCTGTTCACCGCGCTCACCAAGAAGGGCGGCTTGGCCGCCAACTACCCGTTCGCCACGATCGACCCCAACGTGGGCATCGTGGACGTGCCCGATGCGCGCCTGCAGGCGCTGGCCGACATCGTGCATCCCAGCCGCATCATGCCGGCCACGGTCGAGTTCGTGGATATCGCCGGCCTGGTGAAGGGCGCCGCCGCCGAGGGCGCGGGCCTGGGCAACCAGTTCCTGGCAAACATCCGCGAGTGCGATGCGATCTGCGAGGTCGTCCGCTACTTCAAGGACCCCGACGTCATGCGCGAGGTCAACCACACGGGCGAGTTCGTGGACCCGGCGAGCGATGCCGAGACCATCATGACCGAGCTCATCCTGGCCGATATCCAGACGCTCGAGAAGCAGCTGCCCAAGCTCGAGAAGGAGGTCAAGCGCGATAAGGCGCTGGCACCCAAGCTCGATATCGCCAAGCGCCTGCTCGACTGGCTCAACGACGGCAAGCGCGCGGCCAACATGGAGATGACCGACGAGGAGCGCGCGGCCGCAAAGGGCCTGTTCCTGCTCACGTTGAAGCCGATGCTGTACGTGGCCAACGTGGACGAAGACGAGCTCACGGTCGAGCTCGACGCCATCGACGGCGTGACGCCCATTCCCATCTGCGCCAAGGTCGAGGCC
>NZ_JADNJJ010000090.1:0-1142 GCF_015554865.1 Collinsella sp. D33t1_170424_A12
ATGTACCGACTAGCGCAGTACCTGGCGTTTCCTGCCGAGTTCGCGCATCGGGCGCTCGCGGATGCGCGCTCCCTGCGCGCCGCGCATCGCAACCCGGTGCTCGAGAAGTACGCGCGCATGATGGCCGTGACCGACCCCGACTGCTACCGCGCCACCTGGGCGCGCACGCTGCCCGCGGTCTCGCCGGTGCGCGCCTGCGCCCTGCGCGAGCTTGCCGACGCCTGCGCGCCCTTCGCGTCCGCGGCGGCCGCGGCGGCCCCCGTGGCCAGCGCCCATGCGCGCGTCGCGACCTCGCGCCCGCGCGAGGTCTCGGGTCTTGATTATTTCCTGTGCGAGGTGGCTCCGTATTCGCTGCGGACCATCTGGTACCTGCGCGATGCGATGCGCGAGCTCGCGGCGCAGGGAGGCAATCCTATCGTTGACGCCTACGCGCTCGCGTGCGCCATCGACCAAGTGGCGGGGGTGTAGGCCATGTCATGTGTGCATGCGAACGGTTCGGCGGAGGGTCATAGCGACCTGTACCGCATCGGCGAGGTGAGCCAGATCGGCGGCTTGTCTCAGCGTGCGCTGAGGCATTACGACGAGATGAAGCTCATCGAGCCCGACGTGATCGGCGAGAACAACTACCGGTACTACTCGCGCCGCACGATGCTCAAGATCCCGGTGATCAACTACCTCAAGAAGATGGGCCTATCGCTCGAGGAGATCGTCGACGTCTTCGATTGCACCGATTTCAGCCATATCCGCTCGAGCTTCCGCGAGCACCGCGAGGAGTGCGCCCGCGCCGCGCGCGAGCTCAACGAGCGCCTGCAGATCATCGACGATTGGAGCGAGCTGGTGGAGGAGGCGAGCTTCGTGCTCAATTCCTGCCCGCTGGCGGTGAACACCAAGTTCCTCTCGTGCGAGGACCTGCTGCGCATGCCCTACCACTTCACGGGCGACTACGCCGAGGCCACTATCAACCTCGAGTTCACGGCCTTCGTGGAGCAGGTCGACAACGTCATCTCGGGCCCGGTGGTCATGCGCCGCGATTTCGATGGCGACGGCCCGGTGGATCCGAGCGCCCCCTGCGAGACGGCCATCTTGCAACGGGCGCTGCGCCCCATCGACCCCAAGCACCTGTTCACCCGTCCGCGCGGCCT
>NZ_JADNJJ010000091.1:0-4184 GCF_015554865.1 Collinsella sp. D33t1_170424_A12
CGCAGGGAGCGCGCATCCGC
The DNA here is from genome assembly GCF_015554865.1 of Collinsella sp. D33t1_170424_A12. Taxonomy (NCBI): domain Bacteria; kingdom Bacillati; phylum Actinomycetota; class Coriobacteriia; order Coriobacteriales; family Coriobacteriaceae; genus Collinsella; species Collinsella sp. D33t1_170424_A12. The sequence goes on from NZ_JADNJJ010000091.1 coordinate 21, forward strand.
GAGCGCCCGATGCGCGAACTCGGCAGGAAACGCCAGGTACTGCGCTAGTCGGTACATGAAGAAGGAACGCGCGTCGTCCTGGCAGGAAGCGCGCCCCTCGAGGCCCTCGACCTCGTCGAACAGCTCCCACTCAAGCTCCACGAGCGCGCGGATCGCCGCGGCGTCGGCCGGAGCCGCGCCATGGCGCTCGAGCAGCGCGCGCACGCCCGGCGCATCGAAGTACGCATCGACGCGGGCGCGCCCGGCACACGGGCACGTCGCACCACCCTGCTTCATCGAACACCCCTTCATCCGCTACGAATACGAACCCGCCGCCACGGGAAGCGACGCCAGATAGGGATCGTCGATCCCCTGGCAGACCTCCATCGCGATGGCCAATAAGAAATCATCCTCGCCATGCGCCCAGCCCAGTCGCCGGACGGTCTGGGCCACCAGCCGGCACAGCAGCTCGACGCGTTCCTGGGGCAGCTCGCCCACCGCGGCGCCGGCTATGAACTCAAGGTTCTGGACAACCGGGGCGGGAACGCGGACGCGCTCGCGCAGCGAGGAGAACGACCACTTGTAGAATGGCATGTATACCCTACCAAAAAGGTGCATTACAGCCATCGTCGAAGTGACGAACTGCGATCGCGCTGCATTCGCCGCGACAAGATCATGGCGGCGAATGCAGCGCGGCAGGTTGTACTGGCCCGCCTGGGCCATGGCCGCGCACTCGGCGGCGACCTTCTTGCGAATCACCTGCTCGGGATAGAACGACTGATACGCGCCGCGTCGACACGCCATAACGCCGGCGGGATCGAAGAAGACCGATCCGGCGGTGTACTCGGCGAGGAGCTGCTGCGGGATGAACAGCCACTCGCGCGAGGTTTCGGGAGCTCGATCGAGACCCGTATAGCGCAGGCGGAACGCATCGGCATCGAACACGCCCACGCGCTGCCCGGACAGCGGCGTGGCCACGCGCCGATACCCACGGAACTCGGCGGGGAGCGCATCGTAGCGGCGCTGCAGCTCGGCGCCGTACGCCGCGAAATCGGCAGGCTCGAGCCAGATGCAGAAACCGGGGCCGAAGTCGTGGTCGCGCGAGATCTCGTCGTCGAAGCCCAGGCACTCCGAACCGGGACCGACGAGCCCCAGGGCGCAGCGCTGCATGAGGCCGGCGGGCATGCCGTCGAACAACGACTCCGCGTACGCGTCGCAGTACGCGCGCGCAAGCTCCAGTCCCTTCATCGACGACCTCCCTCGCCATCGGCCAGGCGCCGCATGCGCCGGCCTTCCCCTTCCAAGCGCTCCACCATGGGAGACGCACCCACCTTGTCGCGCAGCAGCGCGGCCGCACGGGCCATATGGTCGGCAGCCCGCGCGTAGTCACCCATGAGATAGGCGACGCTCGCCGAACACGCATAGGCGTTGGGACGGTGGATGTCCCGTCCGCCCGACAGCGTCTCGAAGGCGTCCAGCGCGGCGTCGACCACGCGGCGCGCCTCGGGGAGACGCCCTTCCTTCACGAGGATCTGCGCAAGCGATACCTGCGTCACCGTGCGCTTGTCCTCCTTGCACCCAACCTCGTCGAGCAGCGAGATCGCACGGCGTAGATCGCGGCGGGCACGAGCGAAATCGCCCAGCTCGCGCAAGGCGGCAGCGCGGTTGTTGCAGATCGCCGAACGCTGATAGGCCGTATCGGCGCCCACGCCCGCCAAGGATTCGGCACGATCGAACAGCTCGATGGCGCCCGCATAGCGCCCCTGGGCCACCAGCACGTCGCCCTTGTTGACGAGCAGGTTGACCAGGGACCCCGGCTGCGAGGCCCGGTTGCGGCCATGCGCGCGCAAGGCCTCGTCGTAGAGGTCCTCGGCCATCGCGAGGTTTCCGCGCACGCGCTCGACGCCGCCCAGCTCGCTCGCCACCGCGGCTATCGCCAGGTCGTCGCCGCCCCGGCGCGCGGCGACGAGCGCATCCGCCAGATAACGGTGCACGTCGTCGCCGCGGCCGTCGCGGTAGAGACCATCGACCCGGTCGTAAAACGCATGGAGGTCGAACGCCCCGTCGCCCATCGCTAGGGCAGGATCTTCTCGATCTCGGAAGCGGGACGCGGGATCACGTGGACCGAGCGCAGCTCGCCCACGCGCTGGGCGGCGGCAGCGCCCGCGTCCGTGGCGGCCTTGACGGCGGCCACGTCGCCGCGCACGAACGTGGTCACGATGCCCGCGCCCACGTTGACCTTGCCAACCAGGCGGACGTCGGCCGCCTTGACCATCGCATCGCTGGCCTCGACGACGCCCACGGCGCCGTACGTCTCGACCATACCCAATGCCTCGTTCATCTTGGTTCCTCCTCAATGCGCTCGCACGAGCGCGTAGATGCACGTTATACGACTAGACGCCCTTGAAGGCGTTTACGAGCTCCTCGACCATGCGCTTGAGTTCGTCGGCGTCGATGACGTCGGACTTGCGCTCGGCCTCGGTGGCGCAGCTGGACGCGCTCGGGGCGCAGCAGCCGCAGCCGGCGGAGTAGGTGATGCCCGACACCGGATGCGGCTCGGCGGCCGCAGGGGCGGGCGCGGCGCAGGCACCGTGCTTGCGCGCGAGCTCGGGATGGTACTTCGCGAACAGCTCGTCATGGGCCACCAGCTCGTCGGGCTCGATCAGGCCGTTGGCGATGCGCTTGATGTTGATCAGGTGCTCGGGGCCGACGTTCTCGGAGATGGAGCTACCGCCCCAGGTGCCGCAGCCCAGCGTGAGCGCGATATCCAGGCCGGTGGTAAGGCCGGTGCCGCCCTGGGTGCCGCCCGTGTTGATAAGGATGCGGGAGGCGGGCTTGATCGAGAACTTGCGAACGATGTCCTTGCTCTCGGTATGGATGCTCATCGTGTGGCCGATGCCGTTTTGAAGCAGGGCGATGGACAGGTCGCAGGCCTCTTCCCAGTTCTCGACGGTGTAGAACGCCAGCACGCTGGTGAGCTTCTCGTAGGACAGCGGCCAGGCGTCGCCCACGCCGTGCTGCTCGCCGATGAGCACGCGGGTGCCGGCGGGAATGGAGATGCCGGCGGCGTCGGCGATGACCTGCGCGGAGCGGCCCACGAACTTGGGGCTCATGGCATGGCCGTTGCGGAACAGCAGGTTACAGACCTTGCGGCACTCGTCCTCGCTGAGGAAGTACGCGCCCTGGCGCGTGAACTCGGCCACCACGGCATCGCGGTTGCAGGTCTCGCAGATGACGCTCTGCTCGGAGGCGCAGATGGTGCCGTTGTCGAAGGTCTTGGACGCCATGATGCGGCGGACCGCCGCGGGCACGTCGGCCGTGCGCTCGATGTAGGCGGGCGAGTTGCCGGCGCCCACGCCCAGCGCGGGCTTACCCGAGCTGTAGGCGGCCTTCACCATGCCGGGGCCGCCGGTGGCGATGATCATCGCGACCTCGGGCGAATGCATGAGCTCGTTGGTGGCGGCCATCGTAGACAGCGAGATGCCCTGGATGACGTTCTCGGGGGCGCCCGCCTCGACGGCGGCGTCGTTCATGAGCTTGATGGCCATGGCCGTGCACTTCGCAGCGGCCGGATGCGGCGAGAAGACGATGGCGTTGCGCGCCTTGATGGCAATCATCGACTTGTAGAGCACCGTAGACGTGGGGTTGGTGGACGGGACGATGCCCATCAGCAGGCCCACGGGCTCCGCCAGGACGATCGTCTGCTTCTTCTCGTCCACCTCGATGATGCCGATGGTCTTCTTGTCGCGGATCTGCTCGTAGAGCAGGCCCGAGGCCATATGGTTCTTGTAGACCTTATCGCAGACCACGCCGAAGCCGGTCTCCTCGACGGCCATCTGGGCGAGCACCTCGGCGTTGGCCTCGGCCGCCTCGACCATGTTGCGCAGGATGCGATCGATTTGCTCCTCGCTGAAATGGGCGATCTGGTTCGCAGCGACCTTGCCGCGGCGAGCGAGCTCGCGAGCGGCCTGGATGCTCTGAAGATCGAAATCAAATTCCTGCATCGTGCCTCCTTTCAATCACGCGATGCCTGATGGCAGGTGCGCGTCGTTACTTGGAAGCGGGCAGGATGGTCTCGACGGAGCCGTCGGGACGCGGGATCACGTGCACGGAGAGCAGCTCGCCCACGCGCTGGGCCGCGGCCGCGCCGGCGTCCGTGGCGGCCTTGACCGCGCCCACGTCGCC
>NZ_JADNJJ010000014.1:0-1044 GCF_015554865.1 Collinsella sp. D33t1_170424_A12
CCCGGCCGTACGCGGTAGCTCCGCGGACGGCCGGGCCGGTTTTGCCTCTTGACAATGTTCAACTCATATTAAAGGGGCGCGCACGCACCCCTTCCAGCACAACCAAGCTGTCCGTCGCCCAGACGCGTCGACGCGCCTACATGCCGGGAACGGACCCCGTCACGGCCATGTAGAGCAGATAGGCGTTGGCCAGATTGAGCACCACGCCGGTCACGATACCGTTGCGCAGGTAGCGCTCGGCCGTGAACACCGCCGCGGACTCGCTCTCCTCCTCGTGCGCGCGGGCCTGCTTGCCGGCGCTCATATACGTGGCCATGCAGAGCAGGAACGCGAACGCCGGGACCAGCAGCAGCTCGTAGCGGTTGCTGAAGCGCGTCGCCACGCCGGCGCTGAACTCCATGGGCACCGACTCGGGCAGCTGCGGGATGAAATACATCACCGCGAGCAGCGGGATGATCGCCAAAGCGGCCAGCACGATCGACATGATGCCGGCCTTCTTTCCGTACTTGAACATTCGAAATCGCCTCTCTCGATTCTCGTATACCACCGCGCGGGGCTCCGGGCGCCCGTCCGCCGCGCGCGGCGATCACCGCCTGCGTGCCTACACGTTGAAGCGGAAGTGCACCACGTCGCCGTCGGCCATGACGTAGTCCTTACCCTCGATGCGCAGCTTGCCGGCGGCCTTGGCACCGGCCTCGCCGCCCAGCTCGACATAGTCCTCAAACGCCACGACCTCGGCCTTGATGAAGCCGCGCTCGAAGTCCGTGTGGATCACGCCGGCGGCCTGGGGAGCCGTGGCGCCCTGACGGACCGTCCACGCGCGGACCTCCATCTCGCCAGCGGTGAAATAGCTCTGCAGGCCCAGCAGCTTGTACGCCGCCTGGGCGAGCGTCTCCAGGCCGGAATGCTCCAGGCCCAGGTCGGCCAGGTACTCGGCGGCCTCCTCGGGCTCGAGCTCCGAGAGCTCGGCCTCGACCTTGGCGCAGATGGGAATGGGCGTCACGCCGTCGATGGCGTCGAGCTCGACCGTGAGCTCGTCTTCGT
>NZ_JADNJJ010000092.1:0-4512 GCF_015554865.1 Collinsella sp. D33t1_170424_A12
CGGTGATATTGTTGCGCTTCGCAGCTTCGGCCAGCGGAACCAGGTATGCCATGGATTTACCGACGCCGGTACCCGCCTCGATCACCCGATGCGTGGATGTTGCCAAGGCATCGCGCACCTCGGCCGCCATCTCGATCTGTTCGGGCCGCGGCTCGTATGTGGGATACATCCTGTTCACCAGGCCACCCGGAGCGTAGCATGCCTCGATTTCAGCACGCTGCGGCATATGGAGAACCGGCAGCTCGTCTGCATCGATACGCTCGGGAGAGGTGTCCGCACGCACCACGTCGGCGCGGGCGGCGGGCAGAGAGAACACCGCATCGGGATTCTCTCCGGCTAAAAACGAAAAGATCGGCCGGTACGACCAACTCACATCGGGATGCATATCCGCAAGGCGGCGCATAAGTCCGGCAGGCAGATCGGCAAGTGCACACAGCAGGATGCGCCATACGCCGCACAGCGCATCCACGTCATCCGCAGCACGGTGGGACACCGCATCGCATCCGAACAGCTCGGCCATCGTCGAGAGCTTGTGCGACGCCAGGCGCGGCAAGGCGATGCGCGACAGGGCGAGCGAATCGATCCAGATATCGCTCACATGCACGCCACCCTTCACGGCCTCGATAAACGAGCGGTCGAACACGGCGTTATGTGCAATAACGGGCGCACCCTGGACGAATTCCGCCAGGGCGGCCACCGCTTCGACACTCTTGGGAGCATCGGCCACATCTGCGTTCGTGATACTCGTAAGCGCCGTGATCTCCCGCGGAATCAACATCCCGGGATTCACGAAGGTATCGAATCTTTCGACCACCTCCCGCCCACGCAGGCGGGCGGCGCTGACCTCAATCAGCTTGTTATCGCGCACTGAAAGACCCGTGGTCTCCGTATCGAGCACGACGACATCGTCCTCGATCAAGCCGAACGAACGATGCTTGGCGCGCTCCTCGAGCGTGGAATACGCCTCTATCACGAATGACGGGGTGCCGGGAAGCACCGCGGCCTCGAATTTGCTTAGCCTTGCTGCAGACAGGCTCATTACTGCTCGCTTCGCTCGACGGCCATCTCGATCAGGCTCGCACAGACCTCCGGGAACACCAGGTGGTCCGTATGGCGAATCTCATCGGGGAACAGCGAGGTATCCGTCATGCCGGGGATGGTATTGGTCTCAAGGATCACCGGACCGTCGGCCGACACGATGAAGTCGCTGCGCGACAGGCCGAAGCATCCCAGGGCACGATGGGCTCGGCATGCCAGCTCCTGGGCGCGGGCGTAATCAGCTTCGGAAATCTGAGCCGGGATACGATGAATCTTATCGGGGGAGATGTACTTCACACGCAGGTCAAAGAACTCGGCGTCTTCCTGCTGCAGGATCTCGACGATCGGCAGCGCCTCGACGCTGCTGCCGCCATACACGCCCACCGTGATCTCAACGCCCTCCACCTTGCGCTCGACGAGCACCTTGGTGTCGAACGTGAAGGCATACTCAATTGCGGGAAGCAGATCCTCGGCGCGCTTCACGTACGTAATGCCATAGCTCGAGCCGTTCACGGCAGGTTTCACGAAGCACTTCTCGCCAACGACAGAGAGAATTTCTTCCACGTCGATCGTATCGCCTTGCTTGAGCGTAACGCCGGGCGCGATAGGGATGCCCGCCCGAGCATACAGAAGCTTGGAGAGGTCCTTATCGGCAGCACACGCGCTTGCGGTGACGTCGGATCCGGTGTAGGGGATACCAAGATACTCGAGCAGGCTCTGAATCTTGCCGTCCTCACCGCCGGCGCCATGCATGGCGATGAACGCGGCATCAAACGAGCCGTCGGCAAGATGGTGAACGAAGCCATCAGATGCCGGGTCGACGAGCTCGACATAGCCGAAGCCCGCCTCCTGCAAAGCCGCGACGACGTTGCCGCCCGATGCGAGCGAGATATCGCGCTCACTCGAGCTGCCACCCGCCAGAACGGCAATACGTGCGTCTTCCCTAACCACCAAACCCATCTCTCTGTCCTCCATCTCATACGAAAAGACGGCGATATCCTGCATTTTTTCCATACGGATATCGAGTGCGCCCCGTTATAGCTACAGATACCTTATTGTATAAGGAACCAACTCGTTTCCCCCTTCCGAAAGGCTCCAAATGGAACGTACAAAACCGCTTCGCGACATTCGCTCGCTCTCAATCGAAGACCTCTCCGAGCTCACCATCGAACTCGGTCAGCCCGCCTTCCGAGCGAAGCAGCTGAAAGAGTGGATTTTCGAGAAGAACGTATGCTCCTTCGATGAGATGACGAACCTCCCGAAGGCTTTCCGCGAGCAGCTCTCCGAGCGATTCTCTTTCAACACGCCTGTCGAGATCGCCAAACAGGTATCCAAGGATGGTTCTCGCAAGTATCTCCTCCAGTTCAGCGATGGGACGTCCGTTGAAACCGTCGGCATGCCCTCTCGCAACAAGCTCGCCGTGTGCATCTCATCTCAGGCGGGCTGCTCCATGGGCTGTGCCTTCTGCGCCACCGGTCTTGCGGGTCTCACGCGCTCCCTCACGGCCCAGGAGATGGTCGACCAGGTCCTGCACGTTGCTCACGATTTCGGCGAGCGCGTGACCAGCGTCGTCTTCATGGGTCAGGGCGAGCCCTTTATGAACTTCGACAATGTCGTCGATGCCTTGCGCATGCTCAACGCACCGGGCGGCCTCGAGATCGGCGCGCGCCATCTCACGGTTTCCACCTGCGGAATTATCCCTGGCATCAAGCGTTTTGCCGAGCTTCCTGAACAGTTCACCCTTGCTATCTCGCTGCACTCCGCCGTTCAGAGCACCCGCAACAAGCTGATGCCCGGCGTTAAGAAGTACACGCTGCCGCGCCTGCACGAGGCCATTCAGCAGTACGTTGAGAAGACCGGGCGTCGTCCGACGTACGAATACGCCATGATCGACGGCGTAAACGACAACAATCCCGAAATGGAAGCTCTTATCGAGTTCTGCACGGGAACCCTGTGCCACGTCAATCTGATCCAGCTGAACGACATCCCCGACAGCCCCCTCAAGCCCTCGCCGATCGAAAAGGTTGAGACCCTCCAGCGCCGACTCACCATGTATGGAGTGGAGACCACCGTGCGCCACTCTAGGGGTGGCGATATCGATGCCGCATGCGGTCAGCTCAAGCAGCGGCGCAACTCCGCAAAGAAGATTATTCTGCCGAACGCCTAGCACGCGCAGACACCGTTTCACATGAAACATTCGGGGCCTTCGGGCCCCGTTTTTTGTCTCGATTGAAGCCTTCCCAGGGGCCCCGACCAAGAGTCTAAAGAATAGGAGATGCCATATAACCGCTGGTAGGGACACCGCGCTGTTCAAGCAGGCGTCGCGAGGCACCTGTATCCGATGACTGGAAGAACCCATCGTGCCTCCAGTTATGAATCACTTTTAGTGGCATTTTACGTCTACTTGAATCCCTTTCCAGCATCCTGCCAACCGTCTCTCGACCTGAACCATCATCGCAATGGGCTATTTCCGTATCCTGCAACCATTCAGTGAGACACGTCCAACCAGCTAGACCCCGTATACAACAGAAGAGCTGCCAATTGGCAGCTCTTCTTATAGTCCGGGGCAGCATCCAACCGCCGCAGCAAGCCGATCATCCGGTTATTTTGTTTGGTACCTAATTAACTGATGGTTTCCCACTGGCTTTCAGTCCAGGACTGATTAATCGAAGGATCATTCCTAAGCCGAGCCTTCTTCAACATCATATCCTCAGTAAGTGCATCTGCGACGGTCTTCGACTCGCCGCGCGCCATACTGAATAGAGATTTCAAACTATCTCGGACCTCTTGATCACACGCCACAACAGTCGCCGCAGCAGCACCGGCAACAACCAATGCGGTCATAGCAAATACAGCGATTTCTTTTGCTGTCGTACGCCTCATTCGTCATCGCCTTCAATAACCTGCGAGAGGATCCTGCTCAGTTCTTCTTCATCCTTGAATTCAATCTCAATCTTATTTTTACCTCGCGTCGACTTCACACGCACATTCGTATTGAACACTTGCCGCAGGTAGCGAGCAGCCTTCTTATACGACTGAGGCGTGACGGGACGTGGCGTCCGCGGCACATCACCGACAGAAAACAATGGAGCAAGATTTTCGGTCGCACGAACTGACAAACCCTCAGCTACAACCTTGTCAGCAAGCTTGATCCGTTGATCCTCAAACGGGACAGCCAGAATTGCACGCGCATGACCTGCCGTAAGCTTTCCGTCATAGAGGTATTGCTGAACCGTATCAGGAAGATCGAGAAGGCGGAGCGAATTAGTTATGCTCGAGCGAGACTTTGATACCGCCTTCGACAAGGCCTCCTGCGTCATACCGCTCGCCTTCAACAGCTGTTTATAGCCTCGCGCCTCTTCAATTGGATTCAAATCAGAGCGCTGAAGATTCTCAATCAGAGCAATCTCCATAACCGTCTGGTCATCAACATCCTTAATAATCACCGGAAGCTCAGTAAGCCCAGCCATCAGC